>CAUQPA010000366.1:0-4988 GCA_963519325.1 uncultured Pseudomonas sp.
GATGAAGGAACTGCTGGGCAACCAGTGGATCGTCTTCCTGGGCTGGGAGCCGCATCCGATGAACATCCGCCACAAGCTGGCCTACCTCGATGGCGGCGACGACTACTTCGGCCCCAACCAAGGCGGCGCGACGGTCTATACGCTGACCCGCAAGGGCTATGCCCAGCAGTGCGCCAACGTGGGCCGCCTGCTGGGCAACTTGGTGTTTTCCCTGGCTATGGAAAACCAGCTGATGGACCGGGTGCTCAACGAAAAGGACAACCCACGCCGCGCCGCGCGCAACTGGCTCAAGCAACATCCCGAGCAGCTCGAGGCCTGGCTCAAGGGCGTCGCCACCCGCGGCGGAGCCCCGGGCAGCGCCGCGGTCAAGGCCAGTCTGGCCAACTGAGCGCCCGCCTCGGCATCACGCCTCCAGCCCTCTGGCCGGCACCAGCGGGCGCCAGACGAGCCTCGGCCAACCCGGCCACGCCGGCGCGGCCTACCGCTCGCCGGGGCCTCCCCCGGGCTCACGCTGGATGCGACATTTCCGCTTCTGGTTACGACGCCGCGTACACTGGTAGCGACGCAGGCGGTAGGCGAGCCTGGGGGGATGGGTTACAGATAAATACACGCGGGGCGCACCGAAAGGTACCCCGCCAACCGCAAGGAGAGGTGTCCATGAAAGGTTGTTCCCGTTGGCTCTTGAGTGTTGCGCTGTTGGCTCCGCTCGTTGCTCAGGCAGACGAGCCGGCTTCCTGCGCCAAGGTTCGCTTCGCGGATGTCGGCTGGACCGACATCACGGTGACCACGGCCGTGACCAGCGAGGTGCTGCACGCCCTCGGCTACCAGACCACGACCAACATGATCTCCGTGCCGGTCACCTACAAGTCATTGCAGAACAAGGATATCGACGTCTTCCTCGGCAACTGGATGCCGAGCATGGCGGCGGACATCAAGCCCTATGCGGACAATGGCAGCGTCGAGACCGTACGCGCCAACCTGGAGGGCGCCAAGTACACTCTGGCCGTGCCCCAGTACGTCTACGACGCCGGGGTCAAGAGCTTCGCCGACCTCGCCAAGCATGCCGACAAGTTCGACGGCAAGATCTACGGGATCGAGCCGGGCAACGACGGCAACCGCCTGATCCAGGGCATGATCGACAAGAACACCTTCGACCTGGGCAAGTTCAAGCTGGTGGAATCCAGCGAGGCGGGGATGCTCTCGCAGATCCAGCGCGCCGAGCGGCGCCAGCAGTGGGTGGTCTTCCTCGGCTGGGAACCCCATCCGATGAACACTCGCTTCAAGATGGCCTATCTCGAGGGCGGCGACGACGTCTTCGGCCCCAACTACGGCGGCGCCACCATCTACACCAACGTGCGCAAGGGCTACGTTCAGGAATGCCCCAACGTGGGCAAGCTGCTGACCAACCTGTCCTTCACCCTGGACATGGAAAACCAGCTGATGGACAAGGTCCTCAACGAAAAACAAGCCGCGAGCGCCGCCGCCAAGGTGTGGCTCAAGGCCCATCCGCAGGTGCTCGACCAGTGGCTGGCCGGCGTGACCACACGCGACGGCAAGCCCGCTGTGGAAGCGGCCAAGGCCGCCCTGGCACCCTGACAGAACAATAACATTCGACTGTCCCGCGCCGGTTCGGGCGGGTACTGCCACAGCCGAAGCACGACTCGGCTTCCGTCGTGCTTCGACCTGTCCACCCCTACCTGACGGGCACCGTTATGTTACTCACAGACCACAAACTCCCTCTCGGCCAGCAGATCGCCGACTTCATCGACTGGTTGACGCTGCATGGCGCCGGGGTCTTCGACAAGATCTCCGACGTGCTGTCCGGCCTCATCCACGGCCTCACCGCCGGCCTGATGTGGTTCAATCCGCTGGCCTTCATCGGCCTGGTCGTGGTGGGGGTCTATCTGTTGCAACGTAGCATCGGCCTCACCCTGTTCGCCCTCGCCTCGCTGCTGCTGATCCTCAACCTGGGTTACTGGCAGGAAACCATGGAAACCCTGGCCCAGGTGGTCTTCGCCACCCTGGTGTGCATCGCCATCGGCGTGCCGCTGGGCATCCTCGCCGCGCACAAGCCCTGGTTCTACACCGGCCTGCGCCCGGTCCTGGACCTGATGCAGACGGTCCCGACCTTCGTCTACCTGATTCCGACCCTGACCCTGTTCGGCCTGGGCGTGGTGCCCGGGCTGATCTCCACGGTGGTCTTCGCCGTGGCCGCACCGATCCGCCTGACCTGCCTGGGCATCCAGGACGTCCCCGCCGAGCTGATGGACGCCGGCAAGGCCTTCGGCTGCTCGCGCTGGCAGCTGTTGACCCGCATTGAGCTGCCCCACGCCATGCCCAGCATCGGCGCCGGCATCACCCAGTGCATCATGCTCTCGCTGTCCATGGTGGTGATCGCCGCCCTGGTGGGCGCCGATGGCCTCGGCAAGCCGGTGGTGAACGCCCTCAACACCGCGGACATCGCCCTGGGCTTCGAAGCCGGCCTGTCCATCGTCCTGATCGCCATCCTGCTCGACCGGGTGTGCAAGCAACCCGCCCCACGCGAGGTTAACTAAGTCATGACCGCCATACGTTTCGAACACGTCGACGTCATCTTCGGCAAGCAGAACAAGCGTGCCCTGGAGCTGCTCGACCAGGGCAAGGGCCGCAGCGAGATCCTCCAGGAGACCGGCCAGGTGCTGGGCGTCGAGGACGCCTGCCTGGAAGTCCAGAAGGGCGAGATCTGCGTGCTGATGGGCCTCTCCGGCTCCGGCAAGTCCAGCCTGCTGCGCTGCATCAACGGCCTCAACACCGTGAGCCGCGGCAAGCTGCTGATCGAGCACCAGGGTAGCCAGGTGGACATCGCCAACTGCTCGCCCGCCGTGCTCAAGGACATGCGTACCACCCGCATCGCCATGGTGTTCCAGAAGTTCGCCCTGATGCCCTGGCTGACCGTGGCCGAGAACGTCGGCTTCGGCCTGGAAATGCAGGGCCGCTCGGCCGCCGAGCGCAAGAAGCTGGTCGACGAGAAGCTGGAGCTGGTCGGCCTGACCCAGTGGCGCAACAAGAAGCCCGATTCGCTCTCCGGCGGCATGCAGCAGCGCGTCGGCCTGGCCCGCGCCCTGGCCATGGACGCCGACATCCTGCTGATGGACGAGCCCTTCTCCGCCCTCGATCCGCTGATCCGCCAGCAGCTGCAGGACGAACTGCTGCAGCTGCAGGCCAAGGTCAACAAGACCATCGTCTTCGTCAGCCACGACCTCGACGAGGCGCTGAAGATCGGCACCAACATCGCCATCATGAAGGACGGCCGCATCATCCAGCATGGTCGCCCCGAGGACATCGTGCTCAATCCGGCGGACGAATACGTGCGTACCTTCGTCGCCCACACCAACCCGCTCAACGTGCTCAGCGGCTACAGCCTGATGCGCGGGCTGGACAAGTGTGGCCGCGAAGGCAACGAGATCTGCCTGGAGCGCAGCCACGACATCTGGCTGGCCCTGGATGGCCAGACGGTCAAGGCCCTGCGCCGCGGCGGCGAGAGCCTGGCGCTGCAACGCTGGACCCCGGGCATGCCGGTCACCAGCCTGCAACGTCAGCCGACCCTGGCACCGGCCGATATCCGCATGCGCGACGCCCTGGAGATTCGCTATCACACCGGGCACAAGCTGGTGCTGGAAACCGATGGCCGCGCCGTCGGCATCCTCGGTGACAAGGAGCTCTACCACGCCCTGCTGGGCAAGAATCTGGAAAAGGCCGGCGAAGACGTCGCCCCGCCCGCCGCCCGCTCGACACTGTCCCAGGCGGGCTGATATCACGCCCCGGCACCCCGTCTACTGGAAAGACGCGGGTGCCGGGCCCTCTCTCCTGCCGACCACCACAACGCCCTGCTCTCGCGCCCACAGCCACGCCCCAGGGTCACGACCCCATCCCCGGCACTTGCCATATGGTCTACCTGTAGTAGCCACTGTCTTCATCGCGGCCATGGCGGTCCGCCGATGCGGCCGCTGCTACGGTCACATCGAACCTGTAGGAGCGGCCCATGGCCGCGATACGCGATTAAGGCAGATGCTCCTACAGGCGCGCCCGTACCCGCAGGAGCGGTCACCGCGACGGACCGTGCCACGGTCGCGCAAGGATAGTAGCTCCCAAGGTGGCGGCACGATGATCGATCATGATCTTGCCGGTGCTGCTGGAGATGAATGCCTGCTCGGCTAGCCCCCTTTCCCCTTGGGAGAGGGCTGGGGTGAGGGCGTGCCACAGGGCCGCCAGTGGAAAAGGCTGCGCCGTTTTCCACGCTACGGTCATGGCGACACCTGCCCAGTGGGGGGACCGCCATGGTCGCGCTAAGAGCCTGTTCAGGATCTCGCGAGCGAGAGCCAAACAAGACGCAACGACCAATGGGAGTAACAGCCAACGGCTGACCCCTAGGGTGAACGCTAGCGAATCCACTGCCTGAACAAGCGGACCGGACTCGCGCTCGACCGGGCTCGCGCGCGAGTTTACGAGGGGTACAGGAGCATTCCGACCGGGCCGCCCGGCCCAGGCTGGCGATCCAGGGCCTGCTCAACGCCGTTTGGCCGCCGCGCAGCAGATCGTGAACAGATTCCTATAGCACCACCGTCCGCCCGGCATTGAGGAAGACGCGTCGATCCAGGTGATAGCCCACGGCCCGCGCCAGGGTCAGGCATTCGATGTCGCGCCCCTTGGCGACCAGGTCCTCGGCGTAGTGGGCGTGGTCCACGGGTTCGACGCCCTGGGCGATGATCGGGCCTTCGTCGAGGTCGTTGTTGATGTAGTGCGCCGTGGCGCCCACCAGTTTCACGCCCTTGGCATAGGCCTGGTGATAGGGCCGTGCGCCCTTGAAGCCCGGCAGCAGCGAGTGGTGGATGTTGATCGCCCAGCCGTCGAGGCGGCGGCACAGCTCGGGCGACAGCACCTGCATGTAGCGGGCGAGGATCACCAGCTCCGCACCGGTCTCCTGCAGCACCTGCCAGACCTTGGCTTCC
>CAUQPA010000367.1:0-4984 GCA_963519325.1 uncultured Pseudomonas sp.
GCTCGAAGGCCTGGGCATTGGCGTCCAGCATCGCCTGGAAGGGGTGGGCGGCAATCTGCAGGATCACCTGCAGCTGCGGCTGATCTATCGGGTGCATGGGGTGCCGACCCTCAATGCCCTGGCTGGCAGTCTCTGGGGCAAGCTGGGTATGGGCCTGGAGTACCTCTGGAGTCGCAGTGGTCCTCTCGCCATGGCGCCGAGTCAGCTGGGCGCCTTCGCCCGCTCCGATCCAAACCAGCCCTCGGCTAATCTGCAATATCACGTACAGCCGCTGTCACTGGAGCGCTTCGGCGAGCCCCTGCACGGCTTTCCCGCCTTTACCGCCTCGGTCTGCAACCTGCGCCCGGCCAGTCGCGGCCAGGTGGCCATTCGTAGCGCCGATGCCCAGGCGGCGCCCTTGATCCAGCCGCGCTATCTAAGCGCGCCGGAAGATCTCAAGGTGGCCGCCGACGCCATCCGCCTGACCCGGCGCATCGTCGCCGCGCCGGCCCTGGCGGCCTACCAGCCCGCGGAATACCTGCCGGGCCCGGCCTACCAGAGCGAGGAGGAATTGCAGCAGGCCGCGGGCGCCATAGGCACCACCATCTTCCATCCCTCCGGCACCTGCCGCATGGGGCAGGACGCGGCGGCCGTGGTGGACGCCCGCCTGCGGGTGCACGGCATCCCCGGCCTGCGGGTCGCCGACGCCTCCATCATGCCGACCCTGGTCTCCGGCAACAGCTGTTCGCCGACCCTGATGATCGCCGAGCAGGCAGCGCGCTTCATGCTGGCCGAGGCGCGGGAGCAGGGCGTCGTCGAGTTGCCCGCAGCCGTGGCGCGAACCACGGCGGTATCGGCCGCCTAGCGTTACCGACGGCGGGCCGCCCGCCGTTTCCACCGTAGTAGCAGTCGCCCATAACAACAATTGGTGCCCGGCGATCCCGGGCCAGGAGAACGTGCGATGTCAGACTATGCCCAACCCCGGGTACAACCCACCGCGGTCGCCAGTCGCCGCGAAGAACGCAAGGTGATCTTCGCCTCGTCCCTGGGGACCGTCTTCGAGTGGTACGACTTCTTTCTCTACGGCGCCCTGGCGGCGGTGATCAGCAAGCAATTCTTCGCCGGGGTCAACGACACCACCGCCTTCATCTTCGCCCTGCTGGCCTTTGCCGCCGGCTTCGTAGTGCGACCCTTCGGCGCCCTGGTGTTCGGCCGGCTGGGCGACCTGGTCGGGCGCAAGTACACCTTCCTCGCCACCATCATCCTCATGGGCGTCGCCACCTTCGGTGTCGGCCTGCTGCCCACCTACGCCAGCATCGGCGTAGCCGCGCCCATCATCCTGGTGGTGCTGCGCCTGCTGCAGGGGCTGGCGCTGGGCGGGGAATACGGCGGCGCCGCCACCTACATCGCCGAGCACGCACCGCCCGGCAAGCGCGGTGCCCATACCAGCTGGCTGCAATCCACGGCCACCCTGGGCCTCTTGCTGTCGCTGGTGGTGATCCTGGTCTGCCGCTATCTGACCGGCGATCAGTTCGAGGTCTGGGGCTGGCGCCTGCCGTTCCTGCTGTCGATCTTCCTGCTGGCCATCTCTACCTGGATTCGGATGTCGATGCACGAATCGCCGGCCTTCCTGCGCATGAAGGCCGAGGGTAAGCAGAGCAAGGCGCCGATCCGCGATTCCTTCACCCACTGGAGCAACCTCAAGGTGGTGCTGATCGCCCTGTTCAGCATCAACGGCGGCCAGGCGGTGACCTTCTACCTGGCGCAGTTCTACGTGATGTTCTTTCTCACCCAGACGCTCAAGCTGGACCCGGTGCTGGCCAACAACCTGCTGATAGTCAGCGTCATCCTCGGCGCGCCCTTCTTCGTCATCGCCGGCTGGCTGTCGGACAAGGTCGGCCGCAAGCCGATCCTGATGCTCGGCCTCTTCCTGGCGACGGTGCTCTATTTTCCGCTCTTCAAGGCCCTGACCCACTACGCCAATCCGCAGATCTACCAGGCCAGCCAGCAGGCGCCCATCGTAGTGACCGCCGATCCGGCCACCTGCACCTTCCAGTTCGACCCGGTGGGCAAGGCGCGTTTCGACAGCCCTTGCGACCGGGTCAAGACGCTGCTGGCCAAGAGCGGTCTGCCCTACCGCAGCGTGGCGGGTGCACCGGGCGATGCCGTACAGGTCCACGTCGGGGACAAGCTCATCGTCGGCTACGACGAGCCGGCCCTGCGCGCCGCCGTACAGGCCGCCGGCTATCCGGCCAAGGCCGACGCCGCCCAGGTCAACAAGCCCATGGTGGTGGCGGTGATCTTCGCCCTGATCCTCATCGCCACCCTCTGCTATGGGCCGCTGGCAGCCTTGATGGTGGAGCTGTTTCCCACGCGCATCCGCTACACCTCGATGTCGCTGCCGTACCACATCGGCAATGGCTGGTTCGGCGGCTTCCTGCCCACGGTGTCCTTCGCCCTGGTGGTCTATACCGGCGACATCTTCTATGGCCTCTGGTATCCGGTGCTGGTGACCGGCATCAGCCTGGTGGTGGGGCTGCTCTGCCTGCCGGAGACCCGCCACCGCGACCTCGACGCCGATTGAGGCAAAGAGCGGCAGCACGGGCCGTCGCACTCTGAGTTTCGCCGCCGATTGGGTTATACTCGCGAGCTTTTCCACAGCTTTTCTCGCGAGTGTTTCCCCCATGGAAATCAACCCGATCGTCACCAGCATCAAGGACCTCTCCAGCCGTACCCAGACCATTCGGGGGTATCTTTGACTACGATCTGAAAAAGGATCGCCTGGTCGAAGTCGAGCGCGAGCTCGAGGACCCCAATGTCTGGAACAAGCCCGAGTACGCCCAGAACCTCGGTCGTGAGCGCGCCCAGCTGGCCCAGGTGGTCGGTACCCTGGACGAGCTGAGCGGCGGTCTGGCCGATGCCAGCGACCTGCTGGAGATGGCCGCCGACGAGGAAGACCAGGGTGCGGTCGATGACGTGGCGGCCGAGGTCGAGCGCCTGCGCGGCATCCTCGAGAAGCTGGAATTCCGCCGCATGTTCAGCGGCGAGATGGACCCCAACAACTGCTACCTGGACATCCAGGCCGGCTCCGGCGGCACCGAGGCCCAGGACTGGGCCAACATGCTGCTGCGCATGTACCTGCGCTGGGCCGACCAGCATGGCTTCAGCGCCGAGATCGTCGAACTTTCCGAAGGCGAGGTCGCCGGCATCAAGGGTGCTACGGTGCACATCAAGGGCGAATACGCCTTCGGCTGGCTGCGTACCGAGATCGGTGTGCACCGCCTGGTGCGCAAGAGTCCCTTCGACTCGGGCAACCGGCGCCACACCTCCTTCACCGCGGTGTTCGTCTCGCCCGAGATCGACGACAACATCGACATCGAGATCAACCCGTCCGACCTGCGCGTCGACACCTACCGCTCCTCCGGCGCCGGTGGCCAGCACGTGAACACCACCGACTCCGCGGTGCGGATCACCCACGTGCCCACCAACACCGTGGTGGCCTGCCAGAACGAGCGCTCCCAGCACGCCAACCGGGACACCGCCATGAAGATGCTGCGGGCCAAGTTGTACGAGCTGGAGATGCAGAAGCGCAACGCCGCCTCCCAGGCGCTGGAAGACTCCAAGTCCGATATCGGCTGGGGCCACCAGATCCGCTCCTACGTCCTCGACGCCTCGCGGATCAAGGATCTGCGTACCGGCGTGGAACGCAGCGATTGCGACAAGGTGCTCGACGGCGATCTGGACGAATACCTCGAAGCCAGCCTCAAGCAGGGCATCTAACCCCACTCTCCCGTAGGAGCGGCCCATGGCCGCGATGGCCGCGACTCCCCCAGGCTGCGATGCCTGGATCGCGGTCATGGACCGCTCCTACAACCAGCACTCCCCAGGTAAACAGCAGACATGAGCGAACAACCCCTAGACCCCCAAGCCCAGGAACAGGAAGACAACAAGCTGATCGCCCAGCGCAAGGAAAAGCTCTCCGCGCTCCGCGACCAGCAGGCTATTCCCTTCCCCAACGACTTCCGTCGCGACAGCCTGGCCGGTGAGCTGCAGCAGCAGTACGCCGACAAGACCAAGGAAGAGCTGGAAGCCGCGGGCATCAAGGTCAAGGTGGCCGGGCGCATCATGCTCAACCGCGGCGCCTTCATGGTGCTGCAGGACACCAGTGGGCGCATCCAGGTCTACGTCGACCGCAAGACCCTGCCGGCCGAGACCCTGGAAGCGGTCAAGACCTGGGACCTGGGCGACATCATCGCCACCGAGGGCACCCTGGCCCGCTCCGGCAAGGGCGATCTCTACGTCAACATGAGCGACGTGCGCCTGCTGACCAAGTCGCTGCGTCCGCTGCCCGACAAGCACCACGGCCTGACCGACACCGAGCTGCGCTACCGCCAGCGCTACGTCGACCTGATCGTCAACGAAGAAGTCCGCCAGACCTTCCGCGTGCGCTCCCAGGTCATCGCCCACATCCGCCGCTTCCTCATGGAGCGTGGTTTCCTCGAAGTGGAAACCCCCATGTTGCAGACCATCCCCGGCGGCGCGGCGGCCAAGCCCTTCGAGACCCACCACAACGCCCTCGACATGGCCATGTTCCTGCGCATCGCGCCGGAGCTGTACCTGAAGCGCCTGGTAGTGGGTGGCTTCGAGAAGGTCTTCGAGATCAACCGCAACTTCCGTAACGAAGGCGTCTCGACCCGGCACAACCCCGAGTTCACCATGCTCGAGTTCTACCAGGCCTACGCTGACTACGAAGACAACATGGACCTCACCGAGGAGCTGTTCCGCGAGCTGGCCCAGGCCGTGCTCGGCAGCACCGACGTGCCCTATGGCGACAAGGTCTTCCACTTCGGCGAGCCCTTCGTTCGCCTGTCGGTGTACGACTCCATCCTCAAGTACAACCCGGACATCACCGCGGAAGACCTGGGCGACGTCGAGAAGGCCCGCGCCATCGCCAAGAAGGCCGGTGCCAAGGTGCTCGGCCACGAAGGCCTGGGCAAGCTGCAGG
>CAUQPA010000368.1:0-4967 GCA_963519325.1 uncultured Pseudomonas sp.
TTGGCGATCCCCTGGCCCTTGCACTCGCGATTCTTGTCGCTGGGCGTATCGGTGATGTCATCGACGATGGTGGCGGTCATCAGCGACTCCAGCAGGCCGACCACGGCCAGTGCCAGCGAATAGGGCAGGATGATCAGCAGGGTGTCGAGGGTCAGGGGCACCTGCGGCCAGAGCAGTACCGGCAGGGTATCGGGCAGCTGACCCATGTCGCCCACCGTGCGAATGTCCAGGCCCAGGGCCAGGGAGACGGCGGTCAGCACCAGGATGCAGACCAGCGGCGACGGCAGCAGCCGGCCTACCACCGGCAACAAGGGGAACAGATAGATGATGCCCAACCCGGCGGCGGTCATGGCGTAGACCTCCCAGCCGACATGGGTCAGCTCGGGCAACTGGGCAAGAAAGATCAGGATCGCCAGGGCGTTGACGAATCCCGTCACCACGGAGCGGGATACGAAGCGCATCAGCGCGCCCAGGCGCAGATAGCCGGCGGCGATCTGCAGCACCCCGGTCAACAGGGTGGCGGCCAGCAGGTACTGCAGGCCGTGTTCCTTGACCAGGGTCACCATCAGCAGCGCCATGGCGCCCGTGGCCGCCGAGATCATCCCCGGCCTACCGCCGACGAAGGCGATCACCACGGCGATGCAGAAGGAGGCGTAGAGCCCCACCTTGGGATCGAGCCCGGCGATGATGGAAAAGGCGATGGCTTCCGGGATGAGCGCCAGGGCGACCACCAGGCCGGACAGCACGTCGTTCTTCACATTGGAGAACCAATGCGTCTTGAGGGTATGCAGCATAGATAACTCGCACCTGTGCCTGACCCGTCGAGCAGGTGGCAAACGCCGGATCAGGCGTGAATGTCAGGGTGGGCAGCCGCCACGTCACGGGCGCGACAGGACGGCAAGCGTCCTTGCAACAGGCAAGGACGAGGAAGGCGCGAGCTATGGGGGACTGGGTTGCCAGTCGAGAGATGGGTATTGCATGCCTGCAATCGTAACACATACCGCGGCGACGGCCTTGGGAGGACAACTGGGCGGTTGAGCACGTTGGAAAATGATCCTGACGAGACCCCGATGTATTAAAGAGGTCCAGCCAAGCCATTTAAATATACCACCCCTACACACACCCTGAACTCCAAATCACCCCTGCACCCCCTCAGCCCGGGCTCGCCTACCGATCACCCGCGCCCCGCGCGCGATAGAAGGAAAAGCAGGAAGGGAGCGAGCTACTAGCCCCATATTTGAACTGACGTCCACCTCAGCGCGGCAGAAGGGAAGGGGAATATAGTGAGAAAAAAGCCTTGCTCATTTCGTCTACTGCGACATTGACAAATTTCTACCGCGCTCTGCTATTTTGTGCCGCTGAGCACTACTTTACGCACTACAAACCTAATCTACTTGAGCTATTGAGCACCGTTACTGCCGTTGACTGCCAATGGCGGCAGCAGATAAGACGAAGGTGGAAACTTTAGTAGAAAGCGTGTCTGCCCTTCTGAACATTCCACGCATGCCCCACCTCCATGATAAGCCATGATCGCGCGTACGATCGCCAGCCCCAACCCATTGCCGGCGGTATGGCGGTCACTGCCACGGTAGAAGCGCTCGAAGAGCCTGGGCAGCTCCTCGGTAGCGATCGGGGGGCCTTGGTTGGTAACCGCCACGCACCCGACGCCGTCTTCTCGCCTAAACAACGTCACCGTCACCTCAGTCCCGGGATAAGCATGTCGAATGGCGTTCGATAGCACGTTCGAGATGGCACGCTGGATCATTAGCGTGTCGCCCTCGACCAGCAGCTGCCCCTCGACGGCCAGCTCGAGTTCGCGCGCCTCGGCATAGGCTTCGAACAGGCTGCAGACCCTGAGCGCCTCGTGCTCGACAGCCACCTTGCCCAATGAACTCAGCGGTTCGTGACTGTCCAGGCGGGCCAGCAGCAGCATGTCCGTGACGATTCGGCTCAGGCGATCCAACTCGTCCAGGGATTCCTCCAGGGCCTGTTGATACGCGGTCTCGTCACGCTTCCGGCTGAGTATCATCTGCGTACGCCCAATGAGGATCCCGAGCGGCGTACGCAACTCGTGGGCAACGTCGTCGGCGAAGCGGTCGAGCAACTGCACCCCGGCGTTGAGGCGCTCCAGCATGGTATTCAGCGCAGTGGCCAGCTCAGCCACTTCTGCAGGCAGGTTGGTGTCGTCGACCCGCAAGGTGAGCTGTCGGGTAGTGATCGACCGTGCGGTACGGCGGAAGCGCCGCAAGGGTGCAAGGCCCTGATAGCCCGTCCACCACGCTGCGGCGCCGATCAGCAGCAGCAGAATCGGCAGACTGATTAGGGCCGCGCGGAGGAAGGCGTCCAGGAGGAAGCTGTCGTTGCTGCGATCCTGGCTCAGCAGTAGCTGCAGTGGCGGTAGCCCTGGAATGGTCAGGTTGGCTCGGGCAGTCAAAAGGTCATGACCGTCATCGGAGTGCCAGGCCAAGGTCTGGGCATCCGGCCAGCGTTCTGGCCGGAGCTCGTCGGCATAGGCATGGGAGCCCAGCCCGTACAGGGGAGTGTCCCCGGTGGCCGACAGCACCGTGACTGACAGCTCCTCGTGGCCGAGCAGCGTATCAGCCAAGCTGTGCTGCCAGGGCGCCTTGGGATCCGTGGGACGCTCTTCCAGGCTGTGCTGGATCTGACCCAATTTGGCTTGCAGCTGGTCGGCAGCGCGCCTGCCCAGCTCTCGATCCAGAACGCTGTACACCATGACGACCAGCAGGATGGCCAACAGCAAGCCCACGCCCGTGACCATCAGCCCCAGGCGCAGGGCCAGGCTCATGGGCCTCACGAACGACGCTCCATCACGTAGCCAACGCCTCTTACGGTATGGATAAGGGCTTCCCCGAAGGGCTCATCGACCTTCATCCGCAAGCGTCGAATCGCAACCTCCACCACGTTGGTGTCGCAGTCGAAATTCATGTCCCAGACCCGCGAGATGATCTCGGTGCGGGAGAGCACTTCGCCCTGGCGCTGCATGAGCAGATGAAGCAGCGCAAATTCCTTGCTGGTCAGGTCGATGCGTTGGTCGCCGCGAAAGGCCCGATGGCGAAAGGGATGCAGTTCGAGGTCGGCCAGTTGCAGGGTCTCGCTGAGCACTCGCGTCTCGCCGCGCCTGAGCAGCGCGCGGATGCGGGCGAGCAACTCCGGAAATTCGAAAGGCTTGGTCAGATAGTCGTCAGCGCCGGCGTCCAGTCCACGGACGCGTTCGCTGGTGCGGCTCTGCCCCGTCAGCAGCATCACCCGGGTCTGCTTGCGTCGGCGCAGCAATTCCAGGACTTCCAGGCCATCCATCGTCGGCAGATTGATGTCCAGCAGGATCAGGTCGTAGTCCTGCTGGAGGGCCAGATGCAAGCCATCGATTCCGGTCGCGGCCCGATCGACCACATAGCCATTCTCCGTGAGGCCCTGCTGCAGATAATCCGCAGCCCGGGCTTCGTCTTCCACTATCAGTAAGCGCATCGTCGGTGTCGGTCGTGTCGAGAGGGCGACGCAGGCTGCAGCCTGTAGCCAGTAGAGGGTCAAGCGACCAAGCCTGCCGCTATCCTTGCCCGGCGGCAACTTCCTTGCAGCTTTGTAATGTTGGTGTCACCGGAGCGATAGGTGGCGCTCCCTAGAGTCGGCTTCGCTATCGAGCGTCGCTCCCTTCGAGCGTCGCGCCTTCTGCACAGGAGCCGCTGTCGTGCCGCTATTCTTTTCTTGTCGACATCCCGCCCTATGGCACCTGATGGTGCTGGGGCTGGGCCTGCTGCTCGCCGGCGGATCGGCCCAGGCCTCAGCGCTGACCCTGGAGCAGGCGCTGGCCCAGGCCCTGCGCGACAATCCCGACTACCTGGCGGCCCGCCAGGAGACCGCCGCGGCCGCAGGTGCACGGCAGCAGGCAGGCCTCCTGCCCAACCCGGAACTCGCCTTCGAGGTCGAGGACACTCGCTCTGCCAGTCAGACCCGTAGCATCACGCTCACCCAGCCCTTTGAGCTGGGCGGCAAGCGCGCCGCACGGGTGGCGGTGGCCGAGGCCAACGCTGGCGTGGTCGACGCGGACCTCGAGGCGCGCCGTTATGCCCTCCGTGCGGACATCATCCAGGGCTTTTACGAGTTGCTCTTGGCAGAAGAAGCGGTGCGGCTCGCCAAGCAATCGCAGGCGCTGGCCCAGCGCAGCCTGGACAGCTCGGGGGCGCAGATTCGAGCGGGCAAGCTTTCACCGGTATCGGGTACCCGCGCGGAGGTGGAACAGGTCACCCAGCGGCTGGAGCTGAGACGCGCACTGCAGCAGCGTGACAACGCGCGGGTAAGTCTTGCCCGCCAACTGGGTGTCTCAGTGATCGAACTCGGTGAGCCGGTCGGTGACCTGGATCGTCTGCCCGAACCTCCCGGCGAAGCCCGGCTGCTGCAGGCGATCCGCCAGACACCGGCGATGCTCAAGGCGCGGCAGCAGGTAGCCGCCGGGGATGCCGACGTCGATCTGCAGCGCAGCCAGCGCTATCCGGACGTGCGGGTGAGCCTGGGCAGCCAATACGACGAGCTCGAGGGGGAGCGGGTGAATCTGGTGGGCTTCTCGCTCCCGCTACCGCTCTTCGATCGCAACCAGGGCAACCTGCTCGCCGCCTCCAGCCGCGCCGACCAGGCCCGGGATCTACAGCGAGCGACCGAGCTGCAGATTCAGGCCGAGACCCTTCAGGCGCTGCGCGACTGGCGTAGCGCGGCAGCGGACGTCGACGACTTGCGCAACCGGGTGATGCCGGCGGGCCAGCGCACGGTCGATGACCTCACGCGCGGCTTCTCGCTGGGACGTTTCGCCCAGTTGGATGTGCTGGAAGCCCAGCGCGCCCTCATTGCGGCGCGGGGGCAGTACCTGCTCGCCCAGCGGGCGCAGATCGCTGCCTGGGCTCGCCTCGAACGCCTCCATGGCCCGCTCTTCACCTCCCCATGACGCTACAGATCCC
>CAUQPA010000369.1:0-4958 GCA_963519325.1 uncultured Pseudomonas sp.
CTGGGCGGCCTGGCGGGGATGAGCGTGGGCTTCGTCGTGCGCCGGCTGCGGGAGTCCTGGGCATGATCATCGCCACCCTGCTCGGCATGGCCGCCCTGGTGTTCTTCAATCGCTATGTCTTCCTAGAACCGCGCCTGCCGCTGCGCCTGGGACGCCACCTGCGCACCTTCCTGGAATTCGCCGTGCCGGGGATGCTCACCGCCATCTGTGGGCCCATCCTGATCCCGGGCGACGCCTCCCTCGCCACAACCCTGCTCAGCCCCTACCTGCTGGCCGGCCTGGCGGCCGTGGGGCTGATGCTCTGGACCCGGCGGGTGCTGACCACGGTGGTCCTGAGCATGGGGATTTTCTACCTGCTGCGCGGGTTGCTCTCGCGCGCTAAGGTGGCACCAGGCCCGCGTCTGGTGCCACGGGAAAGTGATGAAAGAACGACAAGAAAACGCCCGCCTCTGGTCCGCTCGCGGGCTGGGCGGCGTCGAGCTGCTGCACGCCCAGTATCGGCGCCAGCGCTTCGCGCCCCATGTGCACGAGGGCTATGTATTCACCGTGATAGAGCGCGGCGCCCAGCGCTTTCGCCATCGTGGCGCCGAGCACCTGGCGGCCGCCGGCAGCATGGTGCTGATCAACCCGGACGAGTTGCACACCGGGGCTACGGCAGTCGCGGAAGGCTGGCAGTACCGCGGCTTCTATCCGACGCTGGCGCAACTGGCGCCGGTCTTCGCCGAACTGGGACGCCCCTTGGATGCGACCCCGGCCTTCGCCACCAGCGTCTTGCAGGATCCCCTGGTGAGCGCGGCCTTCAGCCAGCTGCATCGGCTGGCCGACGACGGCGCCGAGGCGCTGGAGCAGCAGACCGCCTGGCGCGAGGCACTGCTCTTGTTGTTCGGTCGCCATGCCCGCCTCGGTGCCCTGGCAGAACCGGGCCGCGAACCCCTGGCGGTGCAGCGCGCCCGAGAATTGCTCGGCCAGCGCTTGCAGCAACCGCCCAGCCTCGAAGAGCTGGCCCAGGCGGTGGGGCTGTCGCCCTTTCATTTCCTGCGGGTGTTCCGCCGCGCGACCGGCCTGCCGCCCCATGCCTGGCTCAAGCAGCAGCGCCTGACCCGCGCCCAGGGCCTGCTGCGTGCCGGCTGGGCGCCGCTGGAGGTGGCCCTGCAGCTGGGCTTCGCCGACCAGAGCCATCTCACCCGGCAATTCAAGCAGGCCTACGGGGTAGCACCGGGCGCCTATCGGCGGGCGTGGCTCGGCTAGGCGGACACCGACGAACGGTCGTCCGGTAGAGAAGGCCTTGCCAGAGCGGCGCAAGCGGCGGCGCCGTGCGGGAGCGTCGCGCTCGGGCAGAAACTTTCCTGATCGCCGCCAGCCTAGTCTGGGTAAGGAGCGGAACTGCCCTCTGCTCCCCCTGCCCTTCTGCCTGGAGTCAGCCCCATGAGTCTCGAAGACCGTATCCGCCAACGCGCCTATGAAATCTGGGAGCGCGAAGGCCGTCCGCACGGCCAGGATTTCGAACACTGGTTTCGTGCCAACCGCGAACTGGAAGACCAGCCCGACGACAACCTGACCCAGGTCGGCGGCATCCAGAGCAGCGTCGCTCCGCCGGCACCCAAGCCACGCAGCCGCTCGCGCAAGAAGGCCGCCGCCGACAACGCCTAGCGCCAGTCGTCCAGCAGCCAGACCTCGGGATGATCGTAATGCGCCTCGCCCCGGTGCAGGGTGATGCCGAGGATCTCGCTGCGGAAACCGGCCGCCAGCAGCCACTGGTAGGCGCCGCGCCGCGCGGTGTTGACCCCCGCCAGCAGGCGCTGCTGTCCCCGCTCCCGCGCCAGCTCGTCACAGGCGGCGATCAGCCGGGCGAAGCGGGCTGCGGCCGAGGTACCCGGGCGAACGGCCCCGCACTTCAGGTAGCACACCCCACTCCCCGCTTCGCTGCGCGGGCCGAAATGGCAGACGGCGAAGCCCTCCGCCCGCCCCTCTTCATCCAGCACGACGAGACTTTCGCCCAGCTGCTGGTCGCGTACCGTCGCCATCTCGGCGGAGACATCTAGCCCGGGCGCATTGGCCGCGCCCAACTCGGCACAGGCCCCCAGTAGCGCGCCAGGGTCTTCAGCCTGGGACAGTCGCAGTGCGGCCGGCGCCGCTTGCCGTTGCAGCGGACGCGCCATCACCGCGGTCAGGGTCTGCGGCCAGAAGCCGAACCCCTGGTAAAGGCCCAGGTGACGCGGGCTGTCGGGAAAGGTGAAGAGCCCGGCATGGACCAGTCGCCAGGTATCGAGTTGTTCCACCGCGGCGCCCATCAGCGCCTTGGCCACCTTGGCGTCCCAGTAGTCCGGGTGCACCGCCAGCGGACCGAGGATGCCATGCCGGCCCCAGCGGGTGACGCAGACCACCCCAACCAGCCGCCCGTCATCCAGCGCCTTGAACCAGGCGGTATGGGGCGCGGCGAAGCGGCTGCGCACATAGTCGCGATCGTTCCAGAACTCCCCCGGCTCGGCGGCGCCCATCCAGGTGGCGAAGGCCAGGCGGACCACCTCGGTGGCGGCGGGCAGATCGGTGGCGAGCATGGGCTCGATACGGAAGACAGAGGTAGGCATGGGCGACTCCTGGGCAGTACGCCTTGGACCGGCCCGGACGAGGCTTTGCGCCCGGGCGGCAATCGCCGGTTACAGCAGCAGCACCGCCGCCCAGCCGAACACCAGCATCGGCAGGCTGAAGTGCAGGAAGGACGGCACCACGGTATCCCAGATATGGCTGTGCTGGCCGTCCACGTTGAGTCCGGAGGTGGGTCCCAGGGTCGAGTCCGAGGCCGGCGAGCCGGAATCGCCCAAGGCGCCGGCGGTGCCGATCAGGCAGACGATGGCCAGCGGCGAGAAACCCAGGTGCAGGCACAGCGGGCCAAGGATGGCGGCGAGGATGGGCACGCTGGAAAAGGACGAACCGATGCCCAGGGTCACCAGCATGCCCAGCAGGAGCAGCAACAGGGCGCCCAGGGCGCGGTTGTCGCCGATCAGGCCCGCCGCGGTGGCCGCCAGGTCCTTGATCTGGCCGGTGGCGGTGAGCACCTCGGCGAAGCCGCCGGCGGTGAGCATGATGAAGCCGATCACCGCCATCATCTTCGCGCCCTCGCTGAACAGGTCGTCCGCCTCGCGCCAGCGCACCACACCGGTGGCGGTGAAGACCACGAAGCCGACCAGGGCGCCGAGGATCATGGAGTCCAGCCAGAGCTGCACGCCGAAGGCCGCGACCACGGCGATCAGCGCTACCGCCAGGGTGCGGCCATTGTAGGGGCGGTCGGCGCGCTCGGTGCGCGCCACCAGGCTGAGGTCGTAGCGGCGCGGCCGGCGATAGCTGACGAACACCGCCAGCAGCAGCCCGACCACCATGCCCAGGGCGGGCAGGAACATGGCGCGGCTGGGATCCACGCCGCTCACGTCCACCCCGGCACGCGAGACGCTGGCCAGCAGAATGTCGTGCAGATAGAGACTGCCGAAGCCCACCGGCAGGAACATGTAGGGGGCGATCAGGCCGAAGGTCATGACGCAGGACAGCCGCCGGCGATCCAGCTCCAGGCGCGTCAGCACATAGAGCAGTGGCGGCACCAGCAACGGGATGAAGGCGATGTGGATGGGCAGGATGTTCTGCGAGGCGATGGATACCGCCAGCAGCAACCCGAGCAGCGCCCAGCGCAGCGAGCGCCCGCCCTGGGCGGCCTGGCGCTCCATCAAAGCCAGCGCCCGATCGGCCAGCATGTGCGCCAGGCCGGATTGGCTGATGGCCACGGCGAAGGCGCCCAGCAGCGCATAGGAGAGTGCCACCTTGGCGCCATTGCCCAAGCCGGCATTGAAGGCCAGCAGGGTGCCCTCCAGCCCCAGGCCACCGACCAGGCCACCCGCCACCGCGCCAGCGATCATCGCCACCACCACGTGTACCCGGGCCAGGCTCAGGACCAGCATGAGCCCTACCGCTACCACCACCGCATTCATTGCCGACTCCGCACCACGAAAGGGCGCGCACTCTGCCGCAGCGGGGCGCGGACGTCAAAGGCCGGGGATGGATGGCACCCTGCCGGGCTTATCCACAGCCGGAGGCGCGGCGATCGGGTGGAAGAAATTGCTGAGACCGGATTCACCGGGCGACTCTCGGTTCAGCGGGTCCAGGAACAAGGAGCGCCACTCGACCCAAGCGGATAGGGTGGCGCCGATCTCTCTGCGACTGAACCTTTGGCAGCGGCGGACCGTCTGACTCGGACGCTTTCACGGTCATGCCAAGGACGACCTGCCCATGCAAAACGCCATAGATACATTGATCACCGCCTTCAGTCCGCACTCCTGCCTGGCCGTCCCCCGCCGCGCCGACCGCACCCTGCTGTTCACCGTCACCGACACGGCACGTGCGGTCACCGTCACCAAGGCCATCCCCCTCTGCAACCTGGAATGCCAGGCCACGCTGGCCACCGTGATCAAGGACCTGCAGCGCGATCTGGATCGGGCGGTGGGGACGCTGAGCGCGGAAAGCCTCGCCGACCTACGCCAACGCGGCCCCCGGGTGCAGCGCTTCGAAAGCTGAGGCGCTGTAGCGACCGGGTAGCCAGGCGCCGCGGCTTACCCTCACCCCAGCCCTCTCCCAGCGGGAGAGGGGGCGGTACGGTGCCACCTTTGGCGTCGCCCTCCTTCTGGTCAAACGCCGAATCGGACCTGGGCGACGGCTTAGGTTTAGGCACTTGTCCAAACAGCCCCCTTTCCCTTGGGGAGAAGGTTGGGGTGAGGGCGATGCAGGCGAAGAGTTTCAGGCGGAAAGGCTCCGCCGTTTTCCACCCTACCGTACTCACCGCTTTGGAAGCCGCCTACGCGAACGGCACCTCAGACTCGAACAAGCATCCCCGTTGAGCTAACGACAACGACCGCCTGCACGGTCAGCCCCCTCTCCCCTCGGGAGTGGGTCGGGGTGAGGGCGACGCGGGTAAT
>CAUQPA010000370.1:0-4941 GCA_963519325.1 uncultured Pseudomonas sp.
GCCATGACCTGCGCCAGCCGATCCATTCCATAGGGCTGTTCACCGCCTGCCTGCGCGATGGCCAGCTGAGCGCGGAGCAGGGCCGGCTGGTCGACAACATCGACCGCTCCCTGCTCGGCGTCGAACAGCTGTTCCGTTCGCTGCTGGACATCTACACCCTCGATCAGAAACAGGTCAGTCCCCGGCGCACGGTGGTCGACCTGGATACCCTGTTCGAGGACCTGGTCCGGCAGAACGCCGAGGCGGCGCGCTGGGCCGGCGTGGACATCCGCTGGCGCGCCGGCGGCCTGCAGGTCTACAGCGATCCGGCGCTGCTGCTCACCTCGCTGCAGAATCTGCTGTCCAACGCCCTCAAGTACGCGCCGGGGCGGCCGCTGCTGCTGGCGGTCCGGCGGCGGCAGGGCCGGCTGGCGCTGGTGCTCTACGACCAGGGCCCCGGCATCGCCGCCGAGCACCTGCCGCACCTGTGCGAGGAATTCTATCGGGTGCGCGAGGCGCGGGATCGCGACATCGAGGGGGTCGGCCTGGGCCTTTCCATCGTCGAGCGCATCGCCCGGCTGCTCGACCTGCAACTGATCATCCGCTCGCGGCCCGGACGGGGTACCGCCGTCACGCTCCAGGGTCTGCCCCTGGCCGCCGTGCCGCTGGCGCCGCAGCGGCGGCCCGCGCAAGGCCCGCAGCCACTGCTCGCCGGCTGGCACGTGCTGCTCATCGAGGACGATGCCAATGTGTTGCAGGCCACGGCGACCCTGCTGCGCAGCTGGGGGTGCGAGGTCACCACCGCCACCGGCATCCCCCGGGGCGCCGTGGCCTGCGACCTGGTGATCACCGATTTCGACCTCGACCGCAGCGCCTCGGGCGCCGACTGCATCGCCTATCTCAACCGGCTGCAGGGGCGACGCATTCCGGCCATCGTGGTGACCGGGCACGACATCCCGCGCGTGCAGCAGGCGCTGGGCGATGGCGAGATCCCGGTGTTGGCCAAGCCGGTGCGGCCAGCGGAATTGCGGGCCCTGTTGCTGGCCTTTCGCGTCGCCGCTAGTTGAGCGAGCGACGGGCGCCGAGGCCGGCCTTGGCGCCGAAGGCGGCGGCGGCGGCGCGGGTACCGACCCCCAGGGTGCGTAGCAGCGCGGAGACGTGAATGCGCACGGTGAAGGGTGAGATCGCCAGGATCCGCGCGATCTCCTTGTTGCTCAGGCCCTCGGTGATCAGGCCGAGGACTTCCAGCTGGCGGGGCGTCAGCGCCTCCAGGCGATGGCCCGGCGCCGCGGGTGCCGGTGCCAGGGGCGCCGGCGTATAGCGCACCACCGGTTGCCCGGCGAGGCAGTCGGCGATGGCCTCGGCCATGGCCGCCGGCGGCAGGGCCTTGCCGATGAAGCCGTCCACCCCGGACGCCAGGATGTGCTCGATCACCGTGGCGTCCTCGAGCATCGAGATCACGATCAAAGTGCTGCGCTTGAATTCCTGGCGCAGGGCGCGCAGGGAGAAGCTGAGATCCTGGCCGGGGTAGAGCAGATCCAGCAGCAGGGCGGTGGGCGGCTCGTCCTGGCGGGCCAGTTCCAGTACCCGCTGCAGGCCGTCGGCCTGGTCCACGCGGGCTTGCGGCCGCAGCTGGCGCAGGATGCCGGCCAGGCCTTCGCGGAACAGGGGATGGTCGTCGGCGACGATGAAGCGTTCCATCTATGGCTATCCTGGGGCCGCAGGATCCGGTCGCAACGGCGGGGCGGCCCAAAGCCTCTAGTTTAACGCACCGGCTGGGGGTGGACCATTGGTAATACTCTTTGCCTGGGTTGGGGATCACCCGTTGTGTGACATCCCCGCGGTGGAGGGCAGCGGGTCGTGCGCGGGTTGCACGGCACCTGCGCCGAGCTGGCGGCGCATCAGCCATTCGAAGGCGCCGGTCAGCAGCACCGCCGCACAGGCCAGGCCCAATGCCAGGCCCCACCAGACGCCGTGCGGGCCGAAGCCTCCGTGCACGCCCAGCAGCCAGGCACTGCTGGCACCGATCAGGCAGTAGCAGAGCAGGCCGCCATAGAAGCCGAGGCGTGCCTGGTGAATGCCACGCAAGGCGCCCTGGGCGATGCTCTGGGTGCCGTCGAAGATGACGAACAGCGCGGCGATCAGCACCAGCTGGCGCGCCAGGGTCGAGACCGGACTACTGGCGTCCGGCAGGAACAGCCCCACCAGCCAGCCGGGAAAGCTCCAGAACAGCACGGCGATCCCCAACATCACCGCGGCGCCACCGCCGATGGCCAGGCGCCCGACCAGCAGCGCCTCCCGAGGCCGCCCGGCGCCCTGGTGCTGGCCGATGCGGATGCTGGTGGCATAGGACAGCCCGGCCGGCAGCATGAACACCAGGTACACCAGTTGGTTGGCGATCTGGTTGGCCGCCAGGGCGGTGGCCCCCAGCGCCCCCATGCACAGGGCCGCCGAGAGGAACAGGCAGGCCTCCACCGCATAGGTGCCGCTGATGGCCAGGCCCTGGCCGAGGGTATCGATCACCGCCCGGCGATCCGGGCGGCGCAGATAGGTGGCGAGGGGATAGGCGGCATAGGCCGGATGGCGGGCGATGTACAGCGCCAGGCACAGCGCCGCGCCGTTCATCACCACTGCGGTGACCAGGCCGATGCCTGGCAGCCCCGGGCGCGGCAGGCCGCCCCAGCCATGCAGCAGCGCCAGGTTGAGCAGGGCGTTGAGCGCCGACGCCCCCAGCACTATGGTCAGTACCGGACCGGGGCGCTCCAGGGCGCTGGTGAAACCACGCAGGGTCATGAACAGTAGGTGGCCGGGCAGGGCGAAGGCCAGGCAGCGCAGGAAGACCCCCGCGGCCTGGCGACTGTCTTCCGGCTGGCCCGCCAGGGCCAGCAGCGGCTCCATGTGCCAGAGCAGACTGCCGGCCAGTAGCGCCAGGACCAGGGCGATCCAGATACCCGCCGCCGTCACCGCTGCCACGCCACGGGTATCCCCCGCGCCGCGCCGCTGGGCCGCCAGGTTGGCCACGGCGGTGATCACGCCCACGCAGATCACCGAGACGAAGGAGTACACCGCCGCCCCGAGGCCACCGCCGGCCAGCGCCGCCGGTCCCAGGCGACCCATCATCAGGGTATCGGTGAAGACCATGGCCACATAGGCCAGCTGGGCACCGATCAGTGGCAGGGCGAGGCGCAGCAGGGCGAGGAGTTCGTGACGCGGCGAAGACATGGGCGCTCTCGCTGGCAGGGACGGTTTTGACAAGAACTCATTGTTGGATCCCGTCGCCCCGCCCACAATCGGAAAATAGCCATGTCATCCATGAGTCTGAGTCATGACCGAGACCTCCTCGCGATTGCCGCCCCTCTATGCCTTGCGGGCGTTCGAGGCGGCGGCCCGCCAGGGCTCCTTCACCCGTGCCGCCCGGGAGCTGTCGCTGACCCAGAGTGCGGTCAGCCGCCATGTGCGGACGCTGGAGGAGGCCTTCGGCTGTCGCCTGTTCGAGCGCGCCGGTCGCCAGTTGGTGCTGACCGAGGCCGGCAAGCTTTTGCTGCCGGGTCTCAGCGAGGGGTTCGAGGCGCTGGCGCGGGCCTGTGGCAATCTCGCCGTGGAAGAGGGGACCCTGCGCCTGAAGGCGCCCACCTCCCTGTCGCTGCGCTGGCTGCTGGCACGCCTGGCGCGCTTCCGCCAGGTCAGTCCGCAGCTGGATATCCAGCTCACCAGCGTGTGGATGGCCAGCGATCGCGTCGACTTCTTCCACGAACCCTTCGATTGCGCCGTCCTCCTGGGGGACGGCCGCTTTCCGGCGGAGTGGGAAGTGGTGCCGCTGTTCGAGGAATGGCTGGTGCCGGTCTGCTCGCCAGCCGCGGCGCGCACCGGTGCCTGGGACGTGGCGCGGCTGCAGCGCGAGGAGCTGCTGCACCCGACCTTCGATCGCCGCGACTGGCGGCGCTGGCTGCAGGCCATGGGACTGGCCCAGGCGGTACCGCTCGGGGGCGGCCAGGTGTTCGACACCCTGGAGCTGGGCATGGCCGCGGCCGCGCGCGGCTACGGCGTCTCGATCGGCGATCTGGTGATGCTGGCCGAGGACGTGGCGGCCGGCCTCATCGCCCTGCCATGGCCCGATGCGGTGGCCAGCGGCGACGGCTACTACCTGGTCTGGCCGCGCAATCGCCGTGGCCAGGGACGCTTCCAGCGGCTGGCGGATTTCTTGCGCCAGGAGCTGCAGCAACTGTCCCTGCCAGAGGTTCGTCGTCACACGTGATACCAATTATGGCAATGGACTGAAGTTCCGCCCGAAGGCGCCGATAATGGCAAAGAACCTTTCTGGCAAGCAGCCTGCAGAGCTGTCCCTTTCGCCTTGTCATGCCACGCGTCGACCGGACAGTCGCACGCGAAGGAGCCGTCATGTCCAACCCACCTCGTAAAAGTATCGCGCGACAACTTGCCTTGGCCCTCAGCCTAGTGCTGGTGGTCGTCATCGCCGGGAGCTGCCTGTTCGCTCTGCACGCCCTGAGCGTGTCGATCGAAGGTACCCAGCGCAAGCACCTGGGGAGCGAGGCTCAGTTGCTCGCCGATCAGCAGCAGACCTTCCTCGGTACCCTCAAGGTCAGTACCCAGCGCCTGGCCAACCTGTTCGAGCGGCGCTTCGATGGCGGCCTGAGCCTCTCCGGCGAGCGTCTGCCGCTGGGCAGCAACACCGCGCCCGGCCTGCAGTTCGCCGACAAGGCGCTGAACAACGACTTCACCCAGGTCGACGACTTCACCCGCCTCACCGGTGGCGTCGCCACCATCTTCGTGCGCGATGGCGATGACTTCACCCGCATCACCACCTCGCTGAAGAAGCAGGACGGCAGCCGTGCCCTGGGCACCCAGCTCGATCGCAAGCACCCGGCCTATGCCGGCCTGCTGCAGGGTCAGGCCTACGTCGGCCGCGCCCAGCTGTTCGGGCGCTCCTACATGACCCAGTAC
>CAUQPA010000371.1:0-4934 GCA_963519325.1 uncultured Pseudomonas sp.
GGGTACGCGAACTGCTGCTGGACCCCAGCCAGGATCGCGGCCTGTTCGAGACCGCCGAGATCGACCGCCTGCTGACCAATCCGGCCGATCGCATCACGCCCCTGCGTGGTTCCAAGCTCTGGCAACTGGCGGCGCTCAACCTCTGGCTGAGCGAGCACGGACTGTGAGGGCGCAAGACGCATGAAAGCGACCAGCTACAACCAGCGCCTCCAGCGCGCCCAGACGCCCTCCTACGAACGCCTGCAGGCCCGCCTGGCGGAGGGGGACCACCCCATTTCCGAGCCGCTGTGCCTGCACTGCGGCTGGGGCCGGCTACTCGTCGGCCACACCTATCCCGATCCCGCCAGCCTGGCCAAGGAGCTGCTGGCCGAGACGCCGGGCGAGCGCGACATCGCCCTCTACGTGGCCGCGCCCCACCAGGTACTGGCCCAGGCGCCCCAGCAGCTGTTCCTCGACCCCTCGGATACCCTGCGCCTCTGGTTCAGCGACTATCGCCCCGCGCGCCGGATCTACCGCGGCTTCCGCATCCGCCGGGCCTGTTCCGCACAGGACTGGAGCGAGATCAATCGCCTTTACCAGCAACGTCACATGCTGCCCGTCGACACCGAACGACTGACGCCCCGCCACAAGGGCGGCCCGGTCTACTGGCTGGCGGAAGACGACGACAGCGGCGCTGTCATTGGCTCGGTGATGGGGCTCAACCACGTCAAGGCCTTCCAGGATCCCGATGGCGGCTCCTCGCTCTGGTGCCTGGCGGTTTCCCCCGAGTGCAGCCGTCCTGGCGTCGGCGAGGCGCTGGTGCGCCATCTGGTCGAACACTACGCCAGCCGAGGTCTCGCCTACCTGGATCTGTCGGTGCTGCACGACAACCAGCAGGCCAAGCGGCTGTACGACAAGCTGGGCTTCCGACCGCTGCAGACCTTCGCCATCAAGTGCAAGAACGGCATCAACCAGACGCTGTTCTTAGGCCCCGGTCCGGCGGCTGACCTCAATCCCTATGCGCGGATCATCGTCGACGAAGCCCTGAGACGCGGTATCGAGGTGCAGGTCGACGATGCCGAAGGCGGTCTCTTCACCCTGATCCAGGGCAACCGCCGTATCCGCTGCCGCGAATCCCTCAGTGACCTCACCTCCGCGGTGACCATGACCCTCTGCGCCGACAAGGTGCTGACCAGTCGCACCCTGGCGCGGGCCGGGCTACGGGTACCGGAGCAGTGCCTGGCGGGTAGCGACGAAGACAATTCCGCCTTCCTGGACAAACATGGCGCCCTGGTGGTCAAGCCCGTCAATGGCGAGCAAGGCAAGGGCGTCGCCGTGGATATCCGCGATGCCGAGCACCTCGCCGCGGCCATCCAGGCCGCTCGGCGGTATGATGACCGCGTCCTGCTGGAAAGCTTCCACCAGGGACTCGACCTGCGGGTGGTGGTCATCGGCCACGAGGTGGTGGCCGCGGCCATCCGGCGGCCGGCGGAAATCGTCGGCAATGGCCAGCACAGCGTCCGCGACCTGATCGAGGCCCAGAGCCGTCGACGCCAGGCGGCCACCGGCGGTGAGTCGCGCATTCCGCTGGACGAGGAAACCGAACGCGCCATCCGCAGCGCCGGCTACGACTGGGATAGCATCCTGCCCACCGGTACCCGACTGGCGGTACGCAAGACCGCCAACCTGCATACCGGCGGCATCCTCGAGGACGTCACCGCCAGCCTGCACCCGGCGCTGGCCGAGGCGTCCATCCAGGCGGCCCGAGCGCTGGACATCCCGGTGACCGGCATGGACCTGCTGGTTACCGCCGCCGATGCACCCGACTACGTCATCATCGAAGCCAACGAGCGGCCGGGCCTGGCCAATCATGAGCCGCACCCCACCGCCGAACGCTTCATCGACCTGCTGTTCCCGCTCTCCCGGGAGGTTCCGCTATGAATCGACTGCCCGAACCGGATCTGGACTACCTGCGCAAGGTCCTGCTGGACCTGCTGGCGATCCCCAGCCCCACGGGTTTCACCGACACCATCGTCATGTACGTGGCCGAACGGCTGAACGAACTGGATATCCCCTTCGAGCTGACCCGGCGCGGCACCATTCGCGCCACCCTCAAGGGCCACAAGGAGAGTCCGGATCGCGCGGTCTCCGCGCACCTGGACACCATCGGTGCCATCGTCCGCGAGATCAAGGACAACGGCCGCCTGGGCCTGGCGGCGGTCGGCCATTGGTCGAGCCGCTTCGCCGAGGGCAGCCGCGTCAGCCTGTTCACCGATGACGGCACCCTGAGGGGCAGCGTGCTGCCCTTGCTGGCCTCCGGGCATGCCTTCAACACCGAGATCGACAAGATGCCGGTGAGCTGGGACCACATTGAGCTGCGCCTCGACGCGGTGACCAAGAGTCGCCACGAGACAGAACAGCTGGGCGTGCAGATCGGTGACTTCGTCGCCTTCGATCCGCTGCCGGAATTCACCGACAGCGGCTACATCAGCTCCCGTCACCTGGACGACAAGGCCGGCGTCGCCGCCCTGCTCACCGCGCTGAAGATGCTCAAGGAAAGCGGCCAGACGCCGCCGATCGACTGCCATCCGCTGTTCACCATCACTGAGGAGGTCGGCTCGGGAGCGGCTGGCGCCCTGCCCTGGGACGTCAGCGAATTCGTCGGCATCGACATCGCCCCGGTCGCCCCGGGGCAGAGATCCGACGAGCACCGCGTCAGCGTGGCCATGCAGGACTCGGCGGGTCCCTACGACTATCACCTGTCGCGGCACCTGCTGCGGTTGGCGCAGCACAACGACATCCCGGTACGGCGTGACCTGTTCCGCTACTACTACAGCGACGCCCATTCGGCGATCAGCTCCGGGCAGGACGTACGGGTCGCGCTGCTGGCCTTCGGTTGCGATGCGACCCATGGCTACGAGCGCACCCATATCGTCAGCCTGGCGGCGCTCAGCCAGTTGCTGACCGGCTACATCCTCAGTCCGCCGGTGTTCGACAGCGATGCCCAACCCGCCGACAGCTCCCTGGAGCGTTTCGGTCACCAGCTGCTGCCCGAGGACACTCACCTGGACAACCAGACGCAGCTGCCGCCGCTCGAGGAGGTGGTCGGCGACGGCAACAAGTAAGGGCCGACTCCTGCGCCTGGGGTATCCTGGGCGCTTTTTCCCGAGCACCCCGCCATGATCATCCCCCACGACCAACTCGCCGCCGCCACCCTGGACAACCTGCTCGAGGACTTCGTCACCCGCGACGGCACCGACAATGGCGACGAGACGCCCCTGGCGACCCGCACCCAGCGGGCCCGGCGCGCGCTGGAAACCGGCGAGGCGGTGATTCTCTTCGATCCGGACAGCGCGCTGTGCCAGCTGGTGCTGCGCCGCGACGTCCCGCCCGAACTGCTGGACTGAAGCGCCAGCCCGGCTAGGCGCTGCCCCGAGGCGCCAGCAGGATCACCAGTGCCCCCACCACGCAGAGCAGGCCACCGGCCAGGTCCGTCCAGGTCGGCCGGGTACGCTCCACCAACGCCAGCCAGCCCAGAGAGGCGACCACATAGATGCCGCCGTAGGCCGCATAGGCGCGTCCGGCATAGGCCGCCTCGATGCGGGTCAACAGCAGGGCGAAGAGTACCAGGCTGGCCAACCCGGGCGCGATCCACCAGGGGCTGCGATCCAGCCGCAGCCACAGCCAGAAGGCGTAGCAGCCGGCGATCTCGAACAGTGCCGCCAACAGGAACCATAGGTAGTTCAGCACGGCGCCACGCCGTCGTCCTGGCGATAGGGCAAGGCCTCCGCGGCCTGGCGTGCATAGGCTTGGACCCCGGCCCGCTCCTGCCCGAGAAAGTCCGCTACGGCCGCCCGCAATCCCGGATGCACCAGGTAATGCCAGGAGTGCGTCAGCGTTGGCTCGAAGCCGCGAATCAGCTTGTGTTCCCCCTGGGCCCCGGCATCGAAGCGCTGCAGCCCCTCGGCGATGGCATATTCGATGCCCTGGTAGAAACAGGTCTCGAAATGCAGCTGGTCGAACTCCTGCAGACAGCCCCAATAACGGCCGTAGAGGGTATCGCCGTCCCTCAGGTAGAAGGCCATAGCCACCGGCCGACCGCCCTGGCGAACCAGCACCACTCGAATGGCTTCGGGCAGGCGCTCGGCCAGCAGACTGAAGAAAGCCCGCGTTAGATAGGGATCCTGGCCACGGACCTCGTAGGTGTTGGCGTAGCAGGCATAGACGAAGTCCCACTCCGCCTCGCTCAGCTCGCCGCCCCGGCGCCACTCGAAGCTCACCCCGAGCCCAGCGACCTGGTCACGTTCCTTGCGTAGTTGCTTGCGTTTGCGCGAGGTCAGGGCGGCGAGGAAGTCCCCGTAATCGCGATAGCCGCGGTTGTGCCAATGGAACTGGCAGCCGATCCTGGCCAGC
This sequence comes from uncultured Pseudomonas sp., assembly GCA_963519325.1. Taxonomy (GTDB): domain Bacteria; phylum Pseudomonadota; class Gammaproteobacteria; order Pseudomonadales; family Pseudomonadaceae; genus Chryseomonas. The sequence continues at coordinate 4,393 of CAUQPA010000371.1, forward strand.
CAGCCATCGCGGTCCTGCAGCAGGGCATCGGCCTTGGGGTCGGTGAAGTTGACGTGCAGGCTGGAGAGCTCCAGACCGGCCAGGCTGCCGGTGGTGGCATCGAGCAGGGTCGCACAGGCACCCGGATCGCCCAGCAGGCGCGCGCCCTGCACCGGTGAGAAGGGAACGGCGCCCAGCAGCTTGGGATAGTAGTCGATGCCGGCACGGCGACAGGCATCGGCCCAGGTCCAGTCGAACACGTATTCGCCATAGGAGTGCATCTTGAGATAGGCCGGCATGGCCGCCAGCAATAGACCCTGGGCATCCTTGAGGATCTGATGCGCCGGCTGCCAGCCGGTACCCTTGCCGAGGCTGCCACTGTCTTCCAGGGTGGCGAGGAATTCATGGCGCAGGAAGGGCTGGTCGTCCGCCAGCAAGGCGTTCCATTGCGCCGCAGGTACCTGGGCCAGGCTGTAGAGATACTCGACGATCATCCCGCTCCCCTTTGCTTGGCTGTTTCTGAAAAGAGCCTGCGTTCGGCCATACGGCGTCAAGACCCGCAG
>CAUQPA010000372.1:0-4920 GCA_963519325.1 uncultured Pseudomonas sp.
CTGCGCATGGCGCCCCGCTAGGAGATCCGCCATGAAAGATCCGATCGTCATCGTCGCCGCTGCCCGTACCCCCATGGGTGCCCTGGGCGGCGAATTGGCCGCGCTCACGGCGCCGCAACTGGGCAGCGCCGTGGTCCGCGCGGTGCTGGAGCGGGGCAACTGGTCGCCGGAACGGGTCGACGAGGTGCTGCTGGGTTGCGTCCTGCCCGCTGGCCTCGGCCAGGCCCCGGCGCGCCAGGCCGCCTTGGGGGCTGGCCTGGCCCAGAGCACCCGTTGCACCACCCTGAACAAGATGTGCGGCTCCGGTATGCAGGCGGTCATCCTCGGCCATGACCTCTTGCGTGCCGACAGCGCCGAGGTGGTGCTGGCCGGTGGTATGGAGAGCATGAGCCGAGCGCCCTATCTGCTGGAGAAGGCACGTAGCGGCTATCGTCTCGGCCATGGCACCCTGATCGACAGTATGTTCCTCGACGGCCTGGAAGACGCCTATGAGCCCGGTCGGCTGATGGGCACCTTCGCCGAGGACTGCGCAGCGCGGTTGGGGATAGCTCGCGAGCGCCAGGATGCCTATGCGCTCAGTTCCCTGGAGCGGGCGCGCCAGGCCCAGGCCAGTGGTGCCTTCGCCGCCGAGATCGTCCCGGTCGAGGTAGTGGGGCGCAAGGACACCCAGCGCGTCGACAGCGACGAGCAACCCCGGCGCGCCGATCCCGCCCGCATTCCTACCCTCAAACCGGCCTTTCGCGAGGGCGGCAGCGTGACGGCGGCCAACGCCAGCTCCATTTCCGATGGCGCCGCGGCGCTGCTGCTGATGCGCGCCAGCACGGCGGCGCGTGAGGGGCTGACCCCTCTGGCGACCATTCGTGGCCACGCCGCTCATGCCGGCGCACCGGGCGACTTCCCCACCGCGCCCATCGGTGCCATCCGCAGACTGCTGGAGCGCGTCGACTGGCAACTGGCGGATGTCGACCTGTTCGAGATCAACGAGGCCTTCGCCGTGGTGGCCCTGGCCGCCCAGGACGCCTTGGAGCTGGACCCGCAGCGCCTGAACGTGCACGGTGGGGCCTGTGCCCTGGGCCATCCCATCGGCGCCTCCGGTGCGCGAATCCTGGTGACCCTGATCCATGCCTTGCATCAGCGTGATCTGCGCCGGGGTGTGGCGGCCATCTGCATCGGCGGCGGGGAGGCCACGGCCCTGGCGTTGGAACTCAATGACTAGATAAGGAACAGACCATGAGCGAAGCTTCTGCCGAACCGACCCTGCTGCTGGATGTGCAGGATCGCGTCGCCCTCATCACCCTCAACCGGCCCAAGGCGCTCAACGCCCTCAACGCCCAGCTGCTCGCTGACCTGGACGCGCTGCTGGCGCGCCTGGACGCCGACCCCGCGGTGGGTTGCGTGGTGCTCACCGGGTCGGCCAGGGCCTTCGCCGCTGGCGCCGACATCAAGGAGATGGCCGGGCAGGGCTATCCGCAGATCTATTTGGACGACTACTTCCGCGTCGCCGACCGCATCGCTGAACGGCGCAAGCCGTTGATCGCCGCCGTCGCGGGCTACGCCCTGGGTGGCGGCTGCGAACTGGCGCTGCTGTGCGACTTCATCTACGCCGCGGACACGGCGCGCTTCGGCCTGCCGGAGATCACCCTGGGCGTCATTCCCGGCATCGGCGGTACCCAGCGCCTGACCCGCGCCCTGGGCAAGGCCAAGGCGATGGAGCTGTGCCTCACCGGTCGGCAGCTGGACGCCGCCGAGGCCGAGCGCGCCGGCCTGGTCGCCCAGGTCTTTCCCGCGACCGAGCTGCTGGAGCGTACCCTGGAGACCGCTCGCGGCATCGCCAGCCGTTCCCTGCCGGCGACCCTGCTGCTCAAGGAAAGCGTCAACCGCGCCTTCGAAACCAGCCTGGCCGAGGGCATCCGCTTCGAGCGCCGGGTATTCCACTCCCTGTTCGCCAGCGCTGACCAGAAGGAAGGCATGGCCGCCTTCGTCGAGAAGCGCCCGGCCAAGTTCGAGCACCGCTGAGGGCGCAGTCCGCTTGCCAGAGGCGCTAGTGTGGTGTTTCAGAAGTTACCTGCACAATTTTAGCGGCGCTTTTTTGGCCGCAGCGGCGGACCGCCTAGGCGTTGTTGCCACTCCTCGCCATAGCCCTGCTATGACTCGTCGCGGCGCCTAGCCCAGTCGGAACGCCGAACCGGCCAAAAATCACTCGCTAATTCTTGCGCGAACTTCTGAAACACCACACTAGACTGGTCCTTCCAGCCCAGCGCCTCGAAGACCACGGATGCGTATCGATCCCCTACCTCCTCTGACCAACCTGATCGCCTTCGAGGCGACGGTGCGGCTCGGCAGCTTCACCCGTGCCGCGCTGGAGCTCAATCTCACGCAGAGTGCCATCAGCCGCCAGGTGGCGCAGTTGGAGGCTTTTCTCGTCCGCGCGCTGTTCCGTCGGGAACACAAGCGGCTGCACCTGACGGTGTCCGGGCAACGCTATGCTGAGCGGGTCCAGCAACTGTTGGCGGGGCTGGCGGAAACCACCGCCGAGGTCATGGACCACAGCGGCGAGCAGCAACTGGTGTTGGCTTGCTCGTCGGGGGTCGCGGCCCTCTGGCTGGGGCCACTGATCGGCCAGTTCATCAAGGCCTTTCCCTCCATCGACGTGCGCCTGCGGGTCCTCGATAACCTCGATACCCTGCTCAAGCCGGAATTCGATCTGGCGCTCTACTTCCTGCGTGAACTGCCGCCCTCGGGGCTGGCCGGGCGCCAGCTGTTTCCCGAATGGGTCGGTGCCTACTGCGCGCCGGACTACCTGGGAGGCCGCCAGTTGCCTCCTGCGGCATTGCTCGACCAGCGCCTGCTGATGATCGAGGACGGGCAGCGTCGCTGGCTGTCCTGGGAGGAATGGTTTTCCCGCCTCGGCCATCCCGCACCGCGGATTCGCCAGCGGTTGACGGTGAGCCAGTATCCCATCCTGGTCGACCTGGCCGTGGCCGGCCATGGGGTGGTGCTGGGCTGGCGCCCCATGATCGATGGTCATCTGCGCGCGGGCAGCCTGGTGCCGGCCTGCGCGGAATACGTGCAGGGGCAGGGCGGCTACCACCTGCTGTGGCCCGGCGATCGTCTGCCAGGCCTGGCGGCCCGCCGCTTCGAAGCCTGGCTGAACGAAAGCCTGGCGGCGCCGCGTTAGTCCTAATGCATGCGCCAGACGCATGCAAACCCCTGCAATCAGCGTTTTCACCGCTCGTGGTGGCCTCTTAAGCTCGGCAGCAGAGGGCAAAGATCCTCGTCCTGTTTCTCAATTGAAACTGCCGCCGCCGTAGTAGGAGGCCTGGGCTTCCTGCGCCAGCAGCATTCAGGAGCCAACAATGCAGAGCAGCACGACTCTCCCGGGACAAGCGTCCCTCGTCCAGCGCCGCCAGGCCAACAAGGCGGTCGTCGCTACCGTGATCGGCAACGGTCTGGAGTGGTTCGATTTCACCGTCTACAGCTTCTTTTCCGTCATTATCGCCAAGGTGTTCTTTCCGAGCGCCAGCGAACTCACCTCCTACCTCTTGGCGCTGGCCACCTTCGGTGTTGGTTTCTTCATGCGTCCGGTGGGGGGCATCCTGCTCGGTATCTATTCCGACCGCCGGGGTCGCAAGGCCGCGCTGTCGCTGACCATCCTGCTGATGGCCGCCGGTACCCTGATCATCGCCGTGACTCCCGGCTATGCCCAATGGGGCCTGTTCGCGCCGGCGCTGATCGTCTTCGCCCGCTTGCTGCAGGGCTTTTCCGCCGGCGGTGAAATGGGCAGCGCGACCGCCTTTCTCACCGAGCACGCGCCCGCTGGGCAGAAGGCGTACTACTCGAGCTGGATCCAGGCCAGCATCGGGGTGGCAGTGGCCCTGGGCGCGGGCTTCGGCGCGCTGCTCTCGGCGCTGCTGACCCCGGAGCAACTGGAGACCTGGGGCTGGCGCCTGCCGTTCCTGTTCGGCTCCCTGATCGGCCCTGTCGGCTTCTACATCCGCAGTCGCATCGACGAGACCCCGGCCTATGCCACGGTCGAGCGCGCCCAGTCGCCGCTGCGCGAGGTCCTGCGCATCTATCCACGCCAGACGGCGATCAGCTTTTCCATGGTCGTGCTCTGGACGGTCTGCACCTACGCCGTGCTGTTCTACCTGCCGTCCTATTCCACCCGGGTGCTGGGCCTACCCAGTGGCCTGGGCTTCAGCGCCGGCGTGCTCGGTGGCCTGGTGCTACTGGTCGCCACGCCGCTGGTGGGACGCTTGGCGGACCGCTACGGCAGGCGCCGCTGGCTGCTGGGTTCAGCCCTCGCCATCTTCTGCGTCGCCTGGCCGCTGTTCTGGATGCTCAATCGCTGGCCGGGCCTGGTGTCCCTGCTGGTATTCCAGCTCGTGCTAGGGCTGCTGATCTCCGGCTATCTCGGCAGGCTGCTGGCGGCCTTCGGCGAACTGTTGCCGACGCGGGTGCTCTCCACCGGACTATCAGTGGCCTACAACTTCGCGGTGACCCTGTTCGGCGGCTTCGCCACCTTTACCGTGACCTGGCTGATCGCCGCCACCGGCAGCCATCTGGCGCCGGCCTTCTACATCATGTTCGCCGCGGCCATCAGTGCCGGGGGCGCCGCGCTGTTCCGCGACGCATCCAGCGGCCATCAACCGGAAGCCTCCGTATGACTAAAAATACTTCCCTGCTGCTGCGCAACGGCAAGCTGCTTGATCTCACCACCGGCACCCTGGTCACCGGTAAAGAAGTCCTGGTGGAAGGTGAGCGCATCACCGCCGTGCGTGACCAGAGCGCCAGTCCGCCGGAAGGCGCCACCGTTCTCGACCTGGGCGGCCGCACGCTGATGCCGGGGTTGATCGACTGCCATGTGCATGTGCTGGCCTCCAGCGCCAACCTGGGCTTCAACGCCCTGCAGCCCAACGC
>CAUQPA010000373.1:0-4908 GCA_963519325.1 uncultured Pseudomonas sp.
GTGGTGGCGCCATTGGCCAGGGGGCCGTAGACGATGTAGCTGTGACCGGTGATCCAGCCGACGTCGGCGGTGCACCAGTAGACCTCGCCGGGGCGATAGTCGAAGACCCGCTCGTGGGTCAGGGCGGCGTAGGTCAGGTAGCCACCGGTGGTGTGCAGGATGCCCTTGGGCTTGCCGGTGGAACCGGAGGTATAGAGGATAAAGAGCGGCGCCTCGGCCGACATCTCCTTGGGCTCGCAATGCTCCGGGGCCACCGAGGTGATGTCTTCGTACCAGACGTCGCGGTGGCGGTGCCAGGCGATGTCGGCACCGGTGCGCTTGCAGACGATCACCTTGCGCACCGAATAGGTGGCCGGGTTGGTCAGGGCCTCGTCGACGTTGGCCTTGAGCGGGATCTTGCGTCCGCCGCGTACCCCTTCGTCGGCGGTGATCACCAGCTTGGACTGGCAGTCGCTGATGCGGCCAGCCAGGGATTCGGGGGAGAAGCCGCCGAACACCACCGAGTGCACTGCGCCGATACGGGCACAGGCCAGCATGGCCACCACGGCCTCGGGGATCATCGGCATGTAGATGGTCACCACGTCGCCGCGGTGGATGTCCTGGCCGCGCAGGGCGTTGGCCAGCTGGCAGACCTCGCGATGCAGCTCGCGGTAGGTGATGTAGCGGCTGTCGGCCGGATCGTCGCCTTCCCAGATGATGGCGGTCTGGTCGCCGCGGGTTTCCAGGTGGCGATCCAGGCAGTTGTAGGAGGCGTTCAGGGTACCGTCGGCGAACCACTGGATATCGACGCGATGATCGTCGAAGGAGGTCTGCTTAACCCGGCTGAAGGGCTTGATCCAGTCCAGGCGCTGGGCCTGCTCGCGCCAGAAGCCATCGGGATTGAGGATGGATTGCTGGTACAGGCGACGGTAGGTGACCTCGTCGGTCAGGGTCCGGGAAGCGACTTCCGCGCGGACCGGGTAGAAGGCGGCACTCATGGGGCGATCTCCTCGGCGGGAAACTGTTGTTCTTGTTGTCTTCCGTTGTACGGCGCGCACCGGCTTCGGGCCATTCGACCATGGTCGGACGGGCTGCCAGAGACTGACCGGCGGGTCTGTTACCCTTGCCCCATCGCGATTTTGCCTTTCCACGGAGTCCCCATGGCCGATCTCGCCCACTCCCACTGCGTCCCCTGCCGCTCCAGCGAGCCGGCCTTGAGCGAGGCCGCCAGCACCGAACTGCTCAAGGCCGTCCCCGGCTGGACGCTGGTGGAGCGCGAAGGCATTCCGCGGCTGGAACGTCGCTATGCCTTCGGCAACTTCCTGGAGGCGCTGGATTTCACCAACCGCGTGGGTCGCGAGGCGCAGGACGAGGATCACCATCCGGCCCTGCTCACCGAATGGGGCGCGGTGACGGTGAGCTGGTGGACGCACAACATCGGCGGCCTGCACCGCAACGATTTCATCATGGCCGCCCGTACCGATGCGGTGGCCCTGGCGGCCAATGTCTAGCCAGCGGCGCTCCGCTGCGGGCGGCCCACTAGTCGCAGGCGGCTCCCAGACCCTCGGCATGGACGAAGCACAGCTTGTTGCCTTCCGGATCACGGCAGTAGGCCGCATAGAAGTCCGGGCCATAGCCCGGCCGCACCCCGGGCGCGCCTTCGTCGCTGCCGCCCAGTTGCAGCGCCCGATGCCAGGCGGCCTCCACCGCCACCACCGAAGGTGCGGCGAAGCTCACCTGCACGCCATTGCCCCAGGACGCCGGCAGGCCGTTGAATGGCAGCTGCACATAGAACTGTGGCCACTCCCGGCCCGGTCGTTGCCAGCCGCAACCGGGCGGGCCGCCATCGTCCTCGGGCGGCATGCGGACCAGGCCGAGTTCGCGCAAGACCTCGTCGTAAAAAGCGATCAGGCGCTCCAGGTCACGGGCGCCCACCTGTACATGGCTGAACATGGCTCTCCTCCCGGCTGCCCAGGCAGCCTCACCTCAAGGTAGCCCAGCCCGGACCGGCTGCCTATCGGCTCGACAAGCCCTGCCCGGGCGGTTAGCGTGGCGGGCTTTGAATACGACGATGTGCCCATGAACCTGCGCAACCTCCCCCCCCTGACCAAGGTCGGGCTGATCTTCTTCATTCTCGGCCTGCTCGGCGTCGCCTTCGCCCTCTACGGCCTCTACCAGGGGCCGCGTCCCGCCGAGCCCGGCGCGATGCGCAGCCTGATCTTCGCCGTGGGCCTGCAGCTGACCGGCTACGTACTGCTCAACCGCAATCGCTTCCGTTTCATGGCCGGCCGGCGCAAGGACTGAAGATGACGATCCATTGGACCTGCCGCGCCGCGTCGACGCTGACCACCGCCGAACTCTATGCTGCCCTGGTGCTCCGCGCCCGGGTCTTCGTGGTGGAGCAGCAGTGCATCTATCCCGATCCCGATGGCCAGGACCTGGCGGCAGACGTCTGGCACCTGTTCGGCTGGCAGGACGACGAGCTGCACGCCTACCTGCGCCTGCTCGGCGGGGTACGCGAGGACATGGTGATTGGCCGGGTGATCGTCGCCCCCGAGGCACGCGGTAGCGGACTCGGGCATCGCCTGCTGGAGGAGGCGCTGCGCGAATGTGCCGAACGCTGGCCCGGGCGCCCGCTGTTCCTTGCCGCCCAGGCCCATCTGCAGGCCTACTACGGACGCTATGGCTTCACGCCCTGTTCAGAGGTCTATGACGAGGACGGGATTCCCCATATCGACATGCGCCGGACCGGTGCCTAGCGCCGCCGCAGGGGTTCCAGCAGCGGCTTGAGGCCGTTGTGGTCGATCTCCTGCATCAGGGCCAGCAGGCGGCCCAGCTCCCCCGCCGGAAAGCCGCTGCGGGCGAACCAGTTGAGGTAGTGGCCGGGCAGATCGGCCAGCAGGCGGCCGGCGTACTTGCCATAGGGCATGGTCCAGGTCACCAGGGCTTCCAGATCCGCGGGTTGCATCTCTTGTCTCCTCCGAGGGGCCTGGCGATTATGCCATGCCGGCCCGGGTTATCCGTCGGCCCCGGGGAGCGCCAGGCGCGCCCAAGGATCCCAGCTACCACAGGTCTGCAGAGGATTTCAGCATGAACAACGTCACCCGGCCGCTGGCCGCCGTCACCGGCGCCTCCAGCGGCATCGGCTTCGAACTGGCCAAGCAGTTGGCCCGCCATGGCCATGATCTGCTGCTGGTGTCCCGCGGCGACGGACTCGACGCCGCCGAACGCGAATTGCGCGCCCTGGGCGTCAAGGTCTGGAGCCATGCGGCCGACCTGCGCACCCCCATCGGGGTGGAAGAAACCTATAGATTCCTGCGCCGCCAGGGGCGCCCGCTGGACGTACTGGTGCTCAACGCCGGCGTCGGCCTGGGCGGTGCCTTCGTCGGCCAGACGCGCCTGGAAGACGAGCTGGCGCTGATCCAGCTCAATGTGATGTCGACCGTGCACCTGGCCAAGCTGGTGCTGCCGGAGATGGTGGCCGCCGGCCGGGGCCGGGTGCTCTTCACCTCGTCCATCTCGGCCACGGCGCCAATTCCCTTCGAGGCCGTCTATGGCGCCTCCAAGGCCTTCATCAACTCCTTCGCCTTCGCCGTGCGCAACGAACTCAAGGACAGCGGCGTGACCCTCACGGTGCTGATGCCCGGCCAGACCGATACCAACTTCTTCCATCGCGCCGGCGAGGACGACACCAGCGTTGGCGCCGGTCCAAAGAACGATCCGGTGCAGGTGGCCGCCCAGGGCTACGCGGCCCTGATGCAGGGGCTCGACTACGTCTATGGCGGCGGACCGGAGGTTGCGCACGAGGGCGAGGTGCTCAACCGGATAGAGAGCGAAGCCGAGAAGGCCGAGCGCCATCGCGCCTGGTCGGAGCCGGGATCGGCACAGCAGGATTAGCCAGTGCGCGCCACGGTGGGGTGCGTGCAAAGGACCCTAGCCGATGACGCCTCGTGGGTTTTGTAGGCAAATCTTTACGCTGCGCGCCGCATGACCGGCTGAACCCTTTTTCAAACGGCTGTCTGAATACATCCCAACAGCAGCCGCACGAGAGAGTAGTCATGAGCGCCAGCGCCCCCTGCCAGGTCGACGTCACCCCCCAGAATCTCCCCTGCCTGGAAGACGAGCTGGCCGCCCGCAAGCGCCGGCTCACCCGTACCCGCGACGAATTGCAGGTGCAATTCCTGGCCTACGCCAACGAACTCGATTGCGTGGAAGCCCTGGAGCGCGCCCTGCGCTCCGCCAAGCCGGTGCGCTGACACGCCTCCCGACATCCGCAGCGCACCGCTGTCGCGCTGACTTGAGGCGCAGGGGTGCCAGTCCGAAGATCACGCCAGGTGCCTGACCTTCGGACGGCTCAGGCCAGGCCTAGTTGATCGCCTTGGCTCCTGGCGTGCCGCACTTGGCGAACTTGCCTTGGGCATTCTTGCATTGCACGGCCTTGGTCTTGGCCGCTTCGCACTTGACGAACTTGCCCTGGGCGTCCCGACAGGGCGCCGCCTGGACACTGGCGGACGCGAAGAAAATCAGGGCTACCGCGGTGAACAGCGCTTTCAGCATGACGATCACCTCCAAGGCCGGGAGTGGCCTTTTGGAGCGTAGCGCGGGACGAATGGCTCTGCCATGAGCGTTGACCCTCTTGCCGATTTATCTCTCCGCCACCTGTCCGACGCCGCCAAGCACCCACTGTACTGCTCGAACTGAAGCCCACTGCCCCTCACCAAGCGCCTCGATAAGCGCCAGGATGATCGATCGCACATCATCATGAGACTTACCCATGCGCACCCTGGGCCTGCTGGGCGGCATGAGCTGGGAGAGTTCGGCTCACTACTATCGCATCCTCAACGAGGAAGTCCGCCGGCGGCTGGGCGGCAGTCATTCCGCAGCCTGCCTGTTGCTGTCGGTGGATTTCGCCGAGATCGCCGCCCTGCA
>CAUQPA010000374.1:0-4907 GCA_963519325.1 uncultured Pseudomonas sp.
CAGGTCCAGGCCGTGGCTGGCCAGCTTGGTCTTGCCGGCTTCCATCGGGCCGCCGGAGACGAAGATCACCGGGATGTTCAGGCGCAGCGCGGCCATCAGCATGCCGGGGGTGATCTTGTCGCAGTTGGAGATGCACACCAGGGCATCGGCGCAGTGGGCATTGACCATGTACTCCACGGCGTCGGCGATGATCTCGCGACTCGGCAGCGAATAGAGCATGCCGTCGTGGCCCATGGCGATGCCGTCGTCCACGGCGATGGTGTTGAATTCCTTGGCCACACCGCCGACCCGCTCGATCTCGCGGGCGACCAGTTGGCCGAGGTCCTTGAGGTGGACGTGGCCCGGTACGAACTGGGTGAAGGAGTTGGCGATGGCGATGATCGGCTTCTTGAAGTCTTCGTCCTTCATCCCGGTGGCGCGCCAGAGCGCCCGGGCGCCAGCCATGTTGCGACCCTGGGTGGAGGTTTTCGAGCGATAGTCAGGCATGAAGCGGCTCTCCGAGGCGGCTTTCTAGGTCACGGTTCTGCTCATCGTGAGCGCAGGCGAGGCACGGTGCAAACGCGGAGTGACGAATGCCGGGCCGGAGGATGGCGACGTCGTGCGGGATCACCGCAGGGGCACCAGGGCTCACGAACCCGCCGGAGGATGCTGGCGAGGGGAAAGAGGATCATACACGCGGGCGCCAGGGCTGCACAGCAGCGCCAGCGCCGGGTGGATCAGGGCGCTTCCTGTTCGCCGTCGGGAGCGTCTTCCAGGTATTCGTCCATGGGCTCCTGGCCGGCCAGGGTCTTGAGGCTCAGGTCCACGGCTTCGGGCAGGGTGATGTCGACGCGCTGCTTGTCGCCCCCTTCCAGCGAGGACTCGTAGCTCAGCGCATGGCGCAGGTGGCCGTTCTCGAGGATGGCACCGACGCTGGCCAGCTGGGCGGCCGCGGGTGCCAGGCGCTCCAGGGCGGCCTTGGGCCAGGTCGCCTCGACGGTCGCGTTGCAGGTATAGAAGCCTGCGTCGCCGCTGTCCGATGGCTCCTCCTGGGTCTTGATGTCGACCAGCGAGACCTGACCGGCTTCCAGGGCGGGCTGGCCGGCAGCGATGTCCTCGGCGTAGATCTCGTTGATGGTCTGGGCGTATTGCTGGCGGACCAGTTCGGCGGTCTTGGCCGCATCGCAGCTGTAGTCATAGCCACCGCAGCCAGTCAGGGAAAGCACCGCAGCTGTGAGTATGAGGTGACGTCTGGACATGCCTGAATTCCTTGGAACGATGGTAGAGCGTGGCGGTGCCGGCCGAACCCGCGTCGATCCGCAGGACATGACATCGGCGCAGCGATCGGGGATGGGGAGGGCCCATGGTGCAGCCGCTCGCCCATCCTGTCCATCAGACGCCGCCAGCGTCCTTCAGGACACCCGGCCAGACCGACCGGTTCGCGCCCTGCTTCAGGCGCGGTCAGCGCTCTCGCAGGTCTCGAAGTCCTTGCTGTCGACGCGGTTCATGCTGTCGAAGCCGATCGAGTAGACCTGCTCCTTGCCATCCTTGTTGAGCACATAGTTGTTGCAGGTGCCCGGACGATACTTGCGGGTATAGGTGCTCGACGGGGTACCGCCGATACGCAGGACGTCAGCCTTGCTCATGCCCTTGTCCACCTGCTTCACCAGCGGCTGCTCGCGGAACTCGACGCGGCCCACGGTGTAGTCGGCGGTGTTCTTGACCGAGGCGCAGCCCGCCAGGACGGTGCCAGCCAAAAGGGCGGTCGCGACTGCAATCTTCTTGTTCATGGTGTGATCCCTTCAAAGGCGGAAGTGCCTGACACTTCGACGATGGCGACGCCGATAAATTCGCTCTCCGTCGCACTTCTCGCCGTTCGCCTTTCTGACAGCCGATGCCATGGCGACGGCAAGTGACTGTATCTAAAGCTGATTCTTCAAACGAACGCTATATCCCCGTTTTTTAAGGAATATTTTGTTCGAACGGCAGTTGACAGCTGCCGGGCGGCAGGCGATCTTTGGCGTTATGTTGTAACTTCCCAGCCGTTTCTCGTTTCTCGTTTCTTGCGAGGACTTCATGAATCGCCGTCGTCTGCTCAATCTGATCCTGGCCGGCATGACCTTGCCCGTCGGGTTGCCCGCCTTTGCCGCCCGCCAGCAACTCAAGGGGGCACGGGCCTGGCAGGATGCCGACAAGCTTCGCCTGGTGTTCGATCTTACCGGGCCGGTGCGCTACAAGACCTTCACCCTGGTGGCGCCGGATCGCATCATTCTCGACCTGGCCGATACCCAGGCACCCGCGGTGCTCAACCACCTGGCGCTGCAGGGATCCCCGGTCCGCGCCGTGCGCAGCGCCCACTACGGCGCCCAGGACACCCGCGTGGTGCTGGAGCTGGCGCACCCGGTGGAAATGGAAAGCTTCATCCTCGGCCCCGGCGAGGGCGCCGCCAATCGCCTGGTCCTCGATCTCAAGCGCGCCGGTGCGCCGGTGGTCGCGGCGCGTCCGCCGGCCGACGCCGAGCCGCCGCTGGAAGTGAAGCGTGGCAAGGGCCTGGCCGTGGGCCGCGACATCATGGTGGTGGTCGACGCCGGCCACGGTGGCAAGGATCCTGGCGCCCTGAGCGCGCGTGGCGATCGGGAAAAGGACATCGCCCTGATCGTGGCGCAGAACCTGGCGCGCCGCATCAACCTGCAGAAGGGCTTCAAGGCCAAGCTGGTGCGCAACGACGACTTCTTCGTGCCGCTGCGCAAGAGGGTCGAGGTCGCGCGCAGCTACAACGCCGACATGTTCGTCTCGGTGCACGCCGATGCCGCCCCGCGCCGCACGGCCTATGGCGCCTCGGTCTATGCGCTGTCCGAGGGCGGGGCCACCTCGACCACGGCGCGTTTCCTCGCCGACAGCGAGAACAACGTCGACCTGATCGGTGCCAACGAGATCCTCAAGGGGCGCGACCCCATGCTGGCCGGCGTGCTGCTGGACATGTCGATGAACGCCACCATCTCCTCGAGCCTGGACCTGGGCCACAAGGTGCTGGGGCAATTGTCGAGCATCACCAACCTGCACCAGAAACGGGTGGAGCAGGCCGGCTTCGCTGTGCTCAAATCGCCGGATATCCCCTCGATCCTGGTCGAGACCGGCTTCATTTCCAATGATCGCGACTGCCGACGCCTGCTCGACAGTCGCCACCAGAAGCAGCTGGCCGATTCGATCTTCGCCGGGCTGCATGGCTACTTCCAGGAGCGGCCACCGCTCGGCACCTACCTGGCCAGCCTGAAGAACACCCAAGGAGTGACATGAGTGTGCAAGACAAGGCGCGTCGGTACTGGCGCGTGGTGGTACTGGCGCTAGGCGCCCTGTGCGTCGTGGCCGGCCTGATCGGCTACGGCCAGGGCGGTGGCAGCAAGGCGAGCGGTACCCAGGAAAGCTTCGTCAACAAGGTCTGGCAGATCCGCACCAGCAACAGCATCGAGCCGGGCATGCTCTACGTCTTCCTCAGCGACGGCACCCTGGTGATGGCCTCGCCCAGCAGCCAGCCGTCCCTGGGGCGCTGGACGCGAACCGAGAAGGGTCTGAACCTGATCGAGGAAGGCATCACCTATCCCACGGAAATCCTCAGCCTCAAGCGCGACGAATTCCGCATCCGCAGCCTGAATCCCGGCGATCCGGTAGAGCTGCAACTGGCCCCGGCGGCGCCCTAGGGCGCCATCAGGCGTCGTCGTCGGCGTAGCGCTGCTCCTGCCAGGGGTCGCCCCGGTCGTGATAGCCGCGCATCTCCCAGAAGCCTGGCGTATCGCCCACCCGGAAATCGATGCGTCTCAGCCACTTGGCGCTCTTCCACAGGTAGAGGTGCGGGATCAGCGCCCGCACCGGTCCGCCGTGCTCGGCCGTCAGGGGTTGCCCCTCCCAGCTGTGCACCAGCATGGCCCCGGGCGCGGCGAAGTCGGCCAGGGGCAGGTTGGTGATGTAGCCGTCGTAGCTGTGCAACAGCACATGGGTCGCCTCTTCGCGCGGTTGCACCTCCGCCAGCAGTTCGCTCACCGGCAGGCCTATCCAGTGGTTGTCGTAGCGTGACCAGGTGGTGACGCAGTGCATGTCGTTGACCGCGTGGGTGGTCGCCCGCGCGGCGAAGGTGTCCCAGTTCCAGCGCAGCGTCTGCCGCACCGCCCCGGTCACTGCCAGTTGCCAGCGTGCCAGGCTGACCTCGGGCCGGACGCCCAGGTCCAGGACCGGCCAGTTGCTGACGCGGTGCTGGCCGGGTGGCAGCCGCTCGCTCTCCGGACGTGCGCGCTCACCGGTCAGGAAGCGTCCCTCCTGGGCCCAGCGCTCCTTGGAACGGGTCAACTTGCTCGGCTCGTCGCTCATCGGGGGATCCTCCTCGCAGGTCCTGTGCATCTGACCACGGTGCTGGCCTTTCGTCGGCAAGGGGCGAACCCAGACGGCGTCTCGTGCCTCCTATCCTGCAGGCACTCAGAGAGGCGCCTCCTTTTCCTTAACCTGCCGGAGAACGACCATGGTAGATGCAACCCAGATCAAAGAGCATGCGGAAGTCGTCGGTTCGGATGGTGAGCACGTAGGCACCGTCGACCACATGGAAGGTGCCGATCGCATCAAGCTGACCAAGCGTGACCAGGACGCCCAGGGCAAGCACCACTACATTCCGCTGAGCTGGGTGAAGTCGGTGGAAGGCACCCAGGTCCGCCTGGTCAAGACCCGCGACGAAGCCGAGCGTGAGTGGCAAGCCGCCTGATCAAGCGTTCGGTTAACGAAAAGCCCCGCACTGGCGGGGCTTTTTGTTGGGCGTCGACTGGGGTCAGTTGATGTATTCGAACAGCTTGACGATGCGCTGGACACCCGAGACGCTCTGGATCAGCTGTACGGCATGGGCGGCTTCCTGCTGGGTCACCAGGCCCAGGAGGTAGACGATGCCG
>CAUQPA010000375.1:0-4884 GCA_963519325.1 uncultured Pseudomonas sp.
GGGCAGCGTCATGGAGCCTCCGAGGCCTGATGGTCCTGCTGGATAGAGCGTCGGGCGCCACCGACAGCTCCCGCGCGGCGACGCACGGGAGCCTGCCGGGTCAGAAGCGATAGACCTCGGCGCCGGTGCGAATGGGCACCACGGCCGGCAGCGTCGGCCGCGCCTGGGCCTCTTCCACGAGTTGCTTGGGCTCCTTGCGGGCCACGTCGCTGGGGCGGCGACCGCGTTGGGCGACCTTGGTGAGATCGGTGGCGAGACGGGCGGCGAATTGCTGCAGCAGCTCGCCCTGGGCCCGCACCTGGGCGGCGCGATCACCCGCGTGGCGCGCCTGCAGGTGCACCACCTGGGTGTCCAGCAGCCGATCCTGGCTATCGCGCAGCTGCCAGCTGGCATCCAGGGTGGCCGGCGCCCGGTCACCGGCGTCGAGACGGGTCACCACCAGCTCCACCCGGTATTGCGGAGCGAAGCCCTCGGGCTGCTCGCCCACCACGATCCGCCCGCTGTTCAGCCGGCTGGCGAGCTGGCGTTGCAGCAACTGGCGCACGTTGGCATCCAGCGGACCGGCCCAATGGTCACGGGTGGTCGCCAGGCTGCCATCGGCTTGGCGCTCCAGCAGGACGTCACGCTGCAGGTAGTCGGCCAGTTGCAGGCTTTCGATCCACACCGCGAGTCCACGGTCGCCGCTGGCAGGCGCGCGCACGCTGCCGCCATCGAGCTGATAGTAGTGGGTAGGCGCGACGCTGGCACAGCCACCCAGGCCAGCCAGCAGGCCGACGAGGGCCAGCCTGGCGAGACACATCCGTTTCATCGAGGCTCTCTCTCGACGGGCACCGAGGCCCGGCGAGTCCTGGTCGAAAAAATCGGGCCTATGCTAGCGGCTGACCGCAGTCGGCTCAAGTTTCCACCTGCAGCGAGTCCACCCGCTGGAAGCCACGCGGCAACTTGTTGCCCCGCCGGCCGCGCTCGGCGCGGTAGTGCTCGAGGTCACTGCACTTGAGGGTATAGGGCCGCTTGCCGGCCTGCAGGGTCAGGGAGGCACCCGCCGGGACCACGGCCAGGTCGACCACGTATTCCTCTCGCTTGGCGACCCGCTCGCCGGGGATGGAGATCAGCTTGTTGCCCTTGCCCTTGGCCAGTTGCGGCAGCTCGCCGATGGCGAACACCAGCAGGCGACCCTCGTTGGTGACCACGGCGATGGAGGTGTCTTCCAGGGCGGCCACCGGCTTCGGCGGCAGCACCTTGGCGCCGTTGGGCAGGCTGATCAGCGCCTTGCCGGCCTTGTTCTTGGCCTGCAGGTCCTCGCCCTTGACCACGAAGCCGTAGCCGGCGTCCGAGGCCAGCACGTAGAGGCCGTTGTCGTCCGGCAGGAGCAGGCATTCGAAGCTGGCGCCCGGCGGGGGGGTCAGGCGGCCGGTGAGCGGTTCGCCCTGGCCCCGCGCCGACGGCAGCGAATGGGCCGCCACCGAATAGCTGCGCCCGGTGGAGTCGATGAACACGGCGAACTGGTTGGAGCGGCCCAATGCCGCCGCCTTGAAGCCGTCGCCGGCCTTGTAGGACAGCCCCGTCGCATCGACGTCGTGACCATTGGCCTGGCGCACCCAGCCTTTCTCGGAAAGCACCACGGTCACCGGTTCGGTGGGCATCAGCTCGGTTTCCGACAGGGCCTTGGCCTCGGCACGCTCGACGATGGGCGAGCGACGCTCGTCGCCATAGGTCTCGGCGTCCTTGATCAGCTCGTCGCGGACCAGGTTGCGCAGCTTCTTGTCGCTGCCCAGCAGGGTCTGCAGGCGCTTCTGCTCCTTGAGCAGCTCGGCCTGTTCGCCACGGATCTTCATCTCTTCCAGCCGCGCCAGCTGGCGCAGGCGGGTTTCCAGGATGTAGTCGGCCTGTTCCTCGGAGAGTTCGAAGCGGGCCATCAGCGCCTGCTTGGGATGCTCCTCGGTGCGGATGATGTGGATCACCTCGTCCAGGTTGAGGAAGGCGACCAGCAGGCCATCCAGCAGGTGCAGGCGGCGATTGACCTTGTCCAGGCGGAACTGCAGCCGACGGCGCACCGTGCCAATGCGATAGATCAGCCACTCCTGGAGGATCTGCCGCAGGTCCTTGACCTGGGGCTTGCCGTCCAGGCCGATGACGTTGAGGTTGACCCGGTAGCTGGACTCCAGATCGGTGGTGGCGAACAGGTGCTGCATCAGCTCGTCGGCGTCGATGCGGTTGGAGCGCGGCACGATGACGATGCGAGTCGGGTTCTCGTGGTCCGACTCGTCGCGCAGGTCGGCCACCATCGGCAGCTTCTTGGCCTGCATCTGGGCGGCGATCTGCTCGAGCACCTTGGAACCGGACACCTGGTGCGGCAGCGCGGTGATGACCACGTCGCCATCCTCCCGGCGGTAGACGGCGCGCATGCGCACCGAACCGCGGCCGGTCTCGTAGATCTTGCGCAGGTCGGCGCGCGGCGTGACGATCTCGGCCTCGGTGGGGAAGTCCGGTCCGGGCACGTGTTCGAGCAGCTCGGGAATGCCGGCGATGGGATCGTCCAGCAGGCGCACGCAGGCGGCGGCCACTTCCCGCAGGTTGTGCGGCGGGATGTCGGTGGCCATGCCCACGGCGATACCGGTGGTGCCGTTGAGCAGCAGGTTCGGCAGTCGCGCCGGCAGCACCGCCGGCTCGTTCAGCGTACCGTCGAAGTTGGGTACCCAGTCCACGGTGCCCTGCCCCAGTTCGCTGAGCAGCACCTCGGAATAGCGCGACAGCCGCGCCTCGGTGTAACGCATGGCGGCGAAGGACTTGGGATCGTCCGGGGCGCCCCAGTTGCCCTGGCCATCCACCAGCGGATAGCGATAGGAGAACGGCTGGGCCATGAGCACCATGGCTTCGTAGCAGGCCGAGTCGCCGTGGGGATGGTACTTACCAAGCACGTCACCGACGGTACGGGCGGACTTCTTGTGCTTGGCGTCGGCGTCCAGGCCCAGCTCGCTCATGGCGTAGACGATGCGGCGCTGGACCGGCTTGAGGCCGTCGCCGATGTGCGGCAGGGCGCGGTCCATGATCACGTACATGGAGTAGTTCAGGTACGCCTGCTCGGTGAAGTCGGCCAGCGAGCGGCGTTCGACGCCGTCCAGGCTCAGGTCGAGGGGTGCACTCATGGGAATCCTTTGGTGTTACGTCGGTAATCGGGGTGCCTTGCCTTATCACGGCCATGGGCCGCTCCCACGGTCTCTGTAGGAGCGGCCCACGGCCGCGATAAATACGGCCAGGTCGGGAATTCAGATCAGCACTTCCGCGCGGTCGCCCTTGGATTCCAGCCAGCTCTTGCGATCGCCGGACCTCTTCTTGGCCAGCAGCATGTCCATCATCTCGAGGGTGCCGGGCACGTCCTCCAGGGTCAGCTGCACCAGGCGCCGGGTATTGGGATCCATGGTGGTCTCGCGCAATTGCAGCGGATTCATCTCGCCCAGGCCCTTGAAGCGGGTGACCTGGGGCTTGCCGCGCTTCTTCTCCGCCGCCAGGCGATCGAGGATGCCATCGCGCTCGGCTTCGTCGAGGGCGTAGTGGACCTCCTTGCCGAGGTCGATGCGGTACAGCGGCGGCATGGCCACGTAGACGTGGCCGGCATCCACCAGCGGGCGGAAGTGCTGCACGAACAGGGCGCACAGCAGGGTGGCGATGTGCAGGCCGTCGGAGTCGGCGTCGGCGAGGATGCAGATCTTGCCGTATCTCAGGCCGCTCAGGTCGGCGCTGCCCGGATCGATGCCGATGGCCACGGCGATGTCGTGCACCTCCTGGCTGCCTAGCACCTCGCTACCGTCCACCTCCCAGGTATTCAGGATCTTGCCACGCAGCGGCATGATGGCCTGGAATTCCTTACTGCGCGCCTGCTTGGCGCTGCCGCCGGCGGAGTCGCCCTCCACCAGGAACAGCTCGGATCTCATCGGATCCTGGCCGGCGCAATCGGCCAGCTTGCCGGGCAGTGCCGGGCCCTGGGTGATCTTCTTGCGCTCGACCTTCTTACCGGCCTTGAGGCGGCGGCCGGCGTTGTTGATGGCCAGCTCGGCGATCTGCTGGCCCAGCTCCGGATGGGCATTGAGCCAGAGGCTGAAGGCGTCCTTGACCACCCCAGCGACGAAGGCCGCAGCCTCGCGGGAAGACAGCCGCTCCTTGGTCTGGCCGGAGAATTGCGGCTCCTGCATCTTCATCGAGAGGACGAAGGCGATGCGCTCCCAGACGTCTTCCGGGGCCAGCTTGAGGCCGCGCGGCAGGAGGTTGCGGAATTCGCAGAATTCGCGGATGGCATCCAGCAGGCCCTGGCGCAGGCCGTTCACATGGGTACCGCCCTGGGCGGTGGGAATCAGGTTGACGTAGCTTTCCTGTACCGACTCGCCACCCTCGGGCAGCCAGAACAGCGCCCAGTCCACGGCCTCCCGGGCCGAGGCCAGGCTACCGTGGAACGGCGCTTCGGGCAGCCGCGGGGCATCGCCCACGGTGTCCACCAGATAGGATCTCAGGCCGTCTTCGTAATGCCATTCGATGCGCTCGCCGCTGGCTTCGTCGTGGAAGCTCACGGCGAGGCCCGGGCAGAGCACCGCCTTGGCCTTGAGCACATGCTTCAGGCGGCTGACGGAAAACTTGGGCGAATCGAAGTACTTGGGGTCCGGCCAGAAGTGCACGCTAGTGCCGGTATTGCGCTTGCCAACGCTGCCGACCACCGCCAGCTCGCTGGCCTTGAAGCCGTCGGCGAAGGCCATGGCGTATTCGCTGCCCTCGCGCTTGACGCGCACCTCGACCCGGGTCGACAGGGCATTCACCACCGAGATGCCCACGCCGTGCAGGCCACCGGAGAACTGGTAGTTCTTGTTGGAGAACTTGCCGCCGGCGTGCAGCTTG
>CAUQPA010000376.1:0-4877 GCA_963519325.1 uncultured Pseudomonas sp.
CGCCGGTGCCTGGGCGGGTGCTGCGGGCTCGCCGGCGCGCGGCGCGGGCCGGCCGATCTCCGCCCAGTTGCTGCGACCCTGGTCGTCGCGGCTGGCGGTGAGGTCCAGGCCGTCGATCTTGACGTCGCTCATCTCCAGGTCGCGGCGCAGCAACAGGGGCAGCAGGCGCACCGAAAGGATCAGCCGCTGCACCTGGGCCAGCTGGCGGTCGGGGCTGGCGGCGCTGGCCAGGGTGGCGTCGTGCAGCTCGACGCCTAGCCAGGGGAACAGGCTCCAGCCGATGTCGCCCCTGAGCTGCAGGTCGACGTTGGCCTTGTCGCGCGCCAGCTGGCGGATCTCGTCCTTGTAGTCGTTGGGATCGACCAGGTGGGTGAGGGCGAAGCCGACGGCGACCAGCAGCAGCAGCAGGCCGACGAGAACGATACCCAGCACTTTGGCGAAAGCTTTCATGGCGAGGAAATTCCTGTTCCAACGGGCGATGGCGCGACTGGCCAGTATAAGGGCATGGGCCAGCCCGGATGACATCGGGGTGTCGGGCCTGTGACAGCGGTGGTAATCGCCCGTTTCGTCGGGCGTCTGCCACCGCCCGTAGCCTGGCAAATGAGAAAGGCTGGCAGTTGGCCAGGGGTGCGCTTTAATGTCGCGCACCTCTGGTCGGTTGACGCCGTTTCTTTGACTCGTTTACGGGGAAGCGTGCAGGGAATGTCCACCGACCTGGACGCTTCATACTAGAAAAGGGCTGAACCCATGAGCACAACTCTCACCGCTGGCGGCGCCGTTTCGGCCCGTCCGGCTTTCCTGTCCAAGGAGCGCATCATCGCGCGCCCTGGCTTCAACCGCTGGCTGGTACCGCCGGCCGCGCTCGCCATCCACCTGTGCATCGGCATGGCCTACGGCTTCTCGGTATTCTGGCTGCCGCTGTCCAAGGCGATCGGCGTCACCGCGGCGGTCGCCTGCCCGGTGGAGATGGGCTTCTTCGAGCAGATCTTCAGCGCCACCTGTGACTGGAAGATCTCCCAGCTCGGCTGGATCTACACCCTGTTCTTCATCTTCCTCGGCTGCTCGGCCGCGCTGTTCGGCGGCTGGCTGGAACACGCCGGCCCGCGCAAGGCCGGCGTCGTCTCGGCGCTGTGCTGGTGCGGTGGCCTGCTGATTTCCGCCATGGGCATCTATACCCACCAGATCTGGATGCTGTGGCTGGGCTCCGGCGTGATCGGCGGTATCGGTCTGGGCCTGGGCTATATCTCGCCGGTATCGACCCTGATCAAGTGGTTCCCGGACAAGCGCGGCATGGCTACCGGCATGGCCATCATGGGCTTCGGTGGCGGCGCCATGGTGGGTGCCCCCCTGGCCGACCTGCTGATGCGCCACTTCGCCTCGGCCACCGAGGTCGGGGTCTGGCAGGCCTTCCTGGTCATGGCGGTCATCTACTTCGTGTTCATGATGAGCGGCGCCCTGGGCTACCGCGTGCCGCCGACCGGCTGGAAGCCCGCCGGCTGGACGCCTTCGACCAAGAAGGCGCAGAACGCCATGATCACCAATCGCCACGTGCACGTGAGCAAGATCTGGGGCATCCCGCAGTTCTGGCTGGTCTGGGCGGTCCTCTGCCTGAACGTCTCCGCCGGCATCGGCATCCTCGGCATGGCCTCGCCGCTGCTGCAGGAAGTCTTCGGTGGTCGTCTGCTGGGCAATGGCCTGGCCTACGGTGAACTCAGCGCCGACCAGCTCAAGCAGATCGCCGCCATCGCCGCCGGCTTCACCGGCCTGCTGAGCCTGTTCAACATCGGCGGTCGTTTCTTCTGGGCGTCCTTCTCCGACTACATCGGCCGCAAGATGACCTACTTCGTCTTCTTCGCGCTGGGCTTCGTGCTCTATGCCATCGTGCCCTGGACCGGTCACCTGGGCAGCGTCGCGCTGTTCGTCTTCGCCTTCTGCCTGATCCTGTCCATGTACGGCGGCGGCTTCGCCACCGTGCCGGCCTACCTGGCCGACCTGTTCGGTACCCAGATGGTCGGTGCCATCCACGGTCGCCTGCTCACCGCCTGGGCCGCCGCCGGCGTCTTCGGTCCGGTGCTGGTCAACTACCTGCGTGAGTACCAGCTGAGCATGGGCATGCCCCGCGCCCAGGTGTACGACACCACCCTGTACATCCTGGCCGGCCTGCTGGTGCTGGGCTTCATCTGCAACCTGCTGGTGCGCCCGGTGGCCGACAAGCACTTCATGACCGAAGCCGAGCTGGCGGTCGAGCGGGCCAAGGGCCACGACAGCACCGCGGGCAGCGCCCAGGTACTGGAGTGGAGCGCCGATCCCAAGACCAAGCCGCTGGCCATCGCCGCCTGGCTGGCCGTGGGTATCCCGCTGGCTTGGGGTATCTGGATCACCCTGCAGAAGACCGCCGCCCTGTTCAGCTGAGTCCCAACCGAACCAGGCGGTAACAGGGCGTCCCCACGCGGGCGCCCCGCGCGGTGGGACGCCTCGTCCCGCCGCGCTTTCGATCCAGCCCCCGCGCCCCTATAATATCGGCCCTTTCGCCCACCGATTTTCGCGGAGCAGGCTATGGCCGAACGCAAGGCAACCGTCGAGCGCAATACCCTGGAAACCCAGGTCAAGGTATCCCTGGATCTGGATGGTACGGGCGCCGCGCGCTTCGATACCGGGGTTCCCTTCCTCGAGCACATGCTCGACCAGATCGCCCGCCACGGGCTGATCGACCTCGATATCCACTGCCGCGGCGACCTGCACATCGACGACCACCACACGGTGGAAGACATCGGCATCACCCTCGGCCAGGCCTTCGCCAAGGCCGTCGGCGACAAGAAGGGCATCCAGCGCTACGGCCATGCCTATGTGCCGCTGGACGAAGCCCTGTCACGGGTGGTCATCGACTTCTCCGGGCGGCCCGGGCTGCACTGGAACGTGCCCTTCACCCGCGCCACCGTGGGCCGCATGGACGTCGACCTGTTCCTCGAATTCTTCCAGGGCTTCACCAATCACGCCCAGGTGACCCTGCACGTCGACAACCTGCGTGGGGTCAACAGCCACCACCAGATCGAGACGGTGTTCAAGGCCTTCGGTCGCGCCCTGCGCATGGCCCTCAGCGAAGATCCGCGCATGGCCGGCGTCATGCCTTCCACCAAGGGGTGCCTGTGATGCAGACGGTAGCCGTCATCGACTATGGCATGGGCAACCTGCACTCCGTGGCCAAGGCCCTGGAGCATGCCGGTAGCCACCAGGTGCTGGTGACCGGCGATCCCGCGGTGATCCGCGAGGCGGACCGCATCGTGCTGCCCGGCGTCGGCGCCATCCGCGACTGCATGGCCGAGATCCGTCGCCAGGGCATCGACGAGCTGGTGCGCGAGGTCAGCCAGGACCGGCCGTTCCTCGGCGTCTGCGTCGGCATGCAGGCGCTGATGCAGCGCAGCGAGGAGAACGGCGGCGTGGATTGCATCGGCCTGTTCCCCGGCGCCGTGCGCCGTTTCCCGAGTGGCATGCAGGAGGAGGGCGAGGCCCTCAAGGTGCCGCACATGGGCTGGAACGAGGTCAGCCACGTGCTCGACCATCCGCTCTGGCACGGCATCCCCGACCGTGCCCGCTTCTACTTCGTGCACAGCTTCTATGTCGAGGCCGGCAATCCGCGCCAGGTGGTCGGTCGCGGCCACTACGGCCTGGACTTCGCCGCCGCCCTGGCCGACGGCTCGCGCTTCGCCACCCAGTTCCACCCCGAGAAGAGCGCCGACTGCGGTCTGCAGCTCTATGCCAACTTCCTCGCCTGGGACGGCCGCTGGTAATGGCGCGCAAGCCGCCCGCGCCGCTGGTGACGCTCGACGCCGAGCAGACCCAGCGCCTGGTCACGGCCTTGCAGACCCTGCTGGACGATAGCTTCGAGGTCCGCCTGGGGCGGTTCGAAGTCGAGGAACTGCTGGACTTCTTCGCCCGCGAGTGCGGGCCTTTGTACTACAACAAGGCGGTTGCCGACGTGCAGGCCCTGCTCAGGGAGCGCGTCGACAGCCTGGAAAGCGACATCTGGGCGCTGGAAAAGCCCTAGATCGCCCTCACCCCGAGAGCCAAGGTATTGCCATGCTGATCATCCCCGCCATCGACCTCAAGGACGGCGCCTGCGTCCGCCTGCGCCAGGGGCGCATGGAAGACTCCACCGTATTCTCCGACGACCCCGTGGCCATGGCCGCCCAGTGGGTCGACGGCGGCTGCCGCCGGCTGCACCTGGTCGACCTCAACGGCGCCTTCGAAGGCCAGCCGGTCAACGGCGAGGTGGTCACCGCCATCGCCAAGCGCTATCCCGGCCTGCCGATCCAGATCGGCGGCGGCATCCGTTCGCTGGAGACCATCGAGCACTATGTCCGCGCCGGCGTCAGCTACGTGATCATCGGCACCAAGGCGGTCAAGCAGCCGGAATTCGTCGGCGAAGCCTGCCGCGCCTTCCCCGGCAAGGTCATCGTCGGCCTGGACGCCAAGGACGGTTTCGTCGCCACCGACGGCTGGGCCGAGGTCAGCGAGTTGCAGGTCACCGACCTGGCCCGCCGCTTCGAGGCCGACGGCGTCAGCGCCATCGTCTACACCGACATCGCCCGCGACGGCATGATGCAGGGCTGCAACGTCCCGGCCACCCGCGCCCTGGCCGAAGCCACCAGCATCCCGGTGATCGCCTCCGGCGGCATCCACAACCTGGGTGACATCCAGAACCTGCTCGACGCCCGCAGCCCGGGCATCATCGGCGCCATCACCGGCCGGGCGATCTACGAGGGTACCCTCGACGTCGCCGAAGCCCAGGCGCTGTGCGACAACTTCAAGGTCTGAGGATTTAGCCATGGCGCTGGCCAAACGCATCATCCCTTGCCTGGACGTCGACAACGGTCGCG
>CAUQPA010000377.1:0-4871 GCA_963519325.1 uncultured Pseudomonas sp.
GCGCAGGCCACGGCGATCGATTGCGGCGAGATCATCTTGCCGGTCACGCCGCCGGAGCTGTTGGCCGCCACCAGCAGGGTGTCGGAAACACCGATCTGGTGCGCGGTGGTGGCCTGCAGCGAGCCGAACAGGGCGTTGGACGAGGTATCCGAACCGGTCAGGAACACCCCCAGCCAGCCGAGCAGCGGCGAGAAGAAGGGGAACAGCGCGCCGGTGCCGGCCAGCAGCAGGGCCAGGGTGGTGGACATCCCCGAGTAGTTGACGACGAAGGCGAAGGCCAGCACCAGTCCGATGGACAGGATCGGCTTGCGCAGCTCCACCAGGGTTTCCTTGAACACGCCCAGGGCGGTCGACGGCTTGATGCGGAAGATGGCCATGGCGATCAGCGCCGAGATCAGGATGGCGGTGCCCGAGGCGGACAGCAGGTCGAGCTTGTAGACCGCCGGCATGGGCGTCGGGGTGGCTGCTATGGGCGCCGCCTTGAGCACCAGCTTGTCCAGATAGGGCACCGGCACGTTGATCACCAGGGCATAGAGGGCACCGCCGCTGGCGAACAGCGCCTTGAAGGCCTTGGTGGTCCAGATCGTCACGACCACGGTGAGGATCAGGAACGGCGACCAGGCCTTGATCACGGTGCCCAGCGAATGCTCGGGCGGCAGGCGACCGCCACTACCGAAGCCCGCGCCGCCCCCCAGCATGGCGGCGCCGCCACCCCCGCTGATCACGGCACTGGCACCCGCGGTGGCGTGCTGCGGCTGGCGCAGCTTGAGGTAGCCGGTGAGGGCGATCATGGCGGCCAGCGACGAGGTGATGTCAGGCAGTTCCGGCCCGATGAAATTGGAGGTCAGGTACTGGAAGACGGCGAAGGTGCCACCGCAGATCAGCGCCGGCTTCCAGGTTTCCCGCAGGCCGCGCATGCCATCCATCATGAACATCAGCCACAGCGGTACCAGCAGCGACAGCAAGGGCAATTGGCGACCGGTCATGGCGCCGATCTTGAAGGCGTCGATGCCGGTGACCTGGCCGGCGACGATGGTCGGAATGCCCAGGGCGCCGAAAGCTACCGGTGCGGTGTTGGCGATCAAGCAGAGCCCGGCCGCCTTCAGCGGGTTGTGGCCCAGGCCCACCAGCAGGGCAGCGGTGATGGCCACCGGGGCGCCGAAGCCGGCCGCGCCTTCCAGGAAGGCACCGAAGCAGAAGCCGATCAGCAGCACCTGCAGGCGCTGGTCGTCGGTGATGGAGAGGACGGAACTGCGGATGATGTCGAACTGGCCGCACTTCACCGTCAGCTTGTAGAGGAACACCGCCGTGACGATGATCCAGGCGATGGGCCAGAGGCCGTAGAGAAAGCCGTAGCCGGCCGCCGCCAGCGCCTTGTCCACCGGCATGTGGTAGACGAACAGGGCAATGAGCAGGGCGATCGCCAGGGTCAGGGCGCCCGCCACATGCCCCTTGAGACGGAGTACGGCCAGGGCGATGAAGAAGAACAGGATCGGCAGGGCGGCGACGAAGGCCGAAAGGCCCAGGCTGCCGAGCGGAAGATAGAGCTGTTGCCAGGTTTCCATCGGGTGCTCCTTGATTGTTTTTGTAGGGAAGCGGCAGGACGGGGTTGCACAGCATCGCGACCTGTGGCAAAAATTGGTAAGACCAATTTACAAGGGCGACTTCCCGCACGTTAAGCGGGGTCTTTGCGACTGTCAAACGGGTTATCGTGCGACTTTAGTCGTCCAAACGGTGGTGCCTGGCCCGTGCGAAGCGGCATCCGAAGGCTTTCTTGAGGGGTTTCATGGAGTTCCAACCGGTCAAGCAGCGGCGTCTGTCGGACGATATCGTCAAGCACCTGGAAGCGTTGATTGCCGAGGGCTCCCTACGGCCCGGTGAACGGCTGCCGGCCGAGCGTGCCCTGGCCGAGCGTTTCGGGGTCTCGCGGCCCTCGCTCCGGGAGGCGATCCAGAAACTGGTGGCGCGCGGCCTGCTCACCAGCCGCCAGGGCGGCGGTACCTATGTCACCCAGGCGCTCAACAGCGCCTTTACCGATCCCCTGCTGCCGCTGCTGGAAAGCCGCGAGGAAACCCGCCGCGATCTGCTGGAGTTTCGCCATACCCTGGAAAGCGCCTGCGCCTACTACGCCGCCCAGCGGGCCACCGAGCCGGACCTGGCGCGCCTGACCCTGGCCTGGCAGCGACTGGAGGCCTGCTACGAGCGACGCGAGACGCTGACCTGCGAAGAGGAGGGCGAGGCCGACGCGGCCTTCCACCTGGCCATCGCCGAGGCCAGCCACAACGCCGTCTACCTGCACAGCATCCGCAGCCTGTTCGAGCTGTTGCGGCATCACATGGTCACCAATATCGGCGGCATGCAGGCCCAGCGTGGCGAAACCCGCGAGCGGCTGCTAGAGCAGCACCGGGCGCTGTACCTGGCGATCGTGGCTGGCGAAGCCGAGCGCGCCCGCGACGCCGCCAGTCTGCACCTGGGCTATGTGCGAGAGGTATTGGAGGAGGCGGGCGCCATGGCAGGGCGTCTAGCACGGGCGAAACGGCGGGAAGATTTCTGAAGAAGTGTGGCAAAATATTGCATAGTGGCACTAGGCTATCGCAATAACTTATTCGTCCGCGGCTAAAGTTTAGCGATTCGACGCTGATAACCCGGTCAGACCTTCCCGCCTTTGCAGGCGTCTAGACCGGTATCCTCCTGTGGAAAACGCCTCTTCTTCCCCCTCGCTCGTCGACCTTACCTTCGCGCCTGCATTGCTCGGTGCCTGCGGCGCCGCGGCGATTCTCTTCACCGGTGGCCTGAATCCGACCACCCTGGCCCTGGGCGCCGCCCAGGGCGGTCTGGCAGTCGGCTTAGGCTTCTGGCAGCTGCGTCGCGCCCAGGCGCGTCAGGCCGAGCATCCGGTCGGAATGCTCGCCGCCCAGGGTCCGGCCAGCGGCCGTGACGAAGCCCTCGAAGCCCTTTGTGTGGCGGTGCTGCCGGTGTGGTCCGAGCAGATCGAGGCGGCGCGTGCCCATACCGAGCAGGAGATCGTCAGCCTGACCAGCCGCTTCGCCGAGCTGGCGGGGCGCATCGAGAGCGTGACCGGTAACGATCAAGGCGCGGGCGATCGCCTGGTCAACCTGATGGCCAGCAGCCAGAACCAGCTGGATGGCATCCTGCAGTCCCTGCGCGAGGCGTTGTCCAGCAAGGGTGCCCTGCTCAACGAGGTGAATGGACTCGCCGGGCTCACCGAGCAGCTCAAGAGCATGGCCAAGGACGTCGGTGACGTGGCCCGCCAGACCAATCTGTTAGCGCTCAATGCGGCCATCGAGGCGGCGCGTGCCGGTGGAGCCGGGCGCGGCTTCGCCGTGGTCGCCGACGAGGTCCGCAAGCTGTCCACCCTCTCCGGCGACACCGGGCAGAAGATCGGCGAGACCGTGGAAACGGTGAATGGCGCCATCGCCCGCACCCTGGAGCTGTCGCAACGCCACGCCGAGCGAGACACCGGCACCCTGAATCAGTCCGGCGAGACCATCGAACAGGTCATCGGCGCCTTCGGCGGCACCACGCGCGATGTGGTGGAGCGCAGCGACGCCCTGGCCGAGAACGCCGCGGCGGTCGGCGGCACCATCGGCGAGGTGCTGGTGGCGCTGCAATTCCAGGACCGGGTCAGCCAGATGCTCGGCCATATCCGTGACGACCAGGCCCGCCTCGAGCGCCTGGTGGTCGAGCGCCGTGCCCTGGCCGCCAGCGGCCAGCCGCTGCCGCCCCTCGATACCAAGGCCTGGCTCGCCGCCCTAGCCCGTACCTACACCATGGCCGAGCAGGTCGCCGTGCACCACGGCAAGCGACCGGCCGCCACCGCTGAATCCGATATCACGTTCTTCTAAGGAAGCTGCTATGAGCAACAAGACCATTCTGATCGTCGACGACTCCATCTCCATCCGTCAGGTGGTGTCCATGACGCTGAAAAGCGCCGGCTACGACGTCATCGAGGGCTGCGACGGGCGTGACGCCCTGACCAAGCTGGACGGTCGCAAGGTC
Source organism: uncultured Pseudomonas sp. (assembly GCA_963519325.1). Classification (GTDB taxonomy): domain Bacteria; phylum Pseudomonadota; class Gammaproteobacteria; order Pseudomonadales; family Pseudomonadaceae; genus Chryseomonas. Next base: position 4,021 of record CAUQPA010000377.1, read on the forward strand.
CACCTGATCATCAGCGACGTGAACATGCCCAACATGGACGGCATCACCTTCGTCGCTGCGGCAAAGAAGCTGCCGGCCTACAAGTTCACCCCGGTGATCATGCTCACCACCGAATCCGACGCCGCCAAGAAGGCCGCCGGCCAGGCCGCCGGTGCCAAGGCCTGGATGGTCAAGCCGTTCCAGCCGGCGCAGATGCTGGCGGCCGTTTCCAAGCTGATCATGCCCTGATAGCCCCGGAGGCTACCCCCATGAACGACGTCGTTCGTACCCGGTTGCCCTTCGTCGGGCCGCTGACCATCTATACCGCGGCGGACAGCAAGCCGCTGCTGATGGAGCCCCTCTCCGCCGGGGTCACCGTGGCGCTGGAACTGGCCGAGGTCGACGAATTCGATTCGGCCGGGCTGCAGTTGCTGCTGCTGGCCCACCGGGAAGCGCAACGTCTGGGTGGCAGCCTCGAGCTGGTCGATCCCAGCCCGGCCATCACCGAATTGCTGGCGCTGGCCGGTCTCGCCGATTTCTTCACGGCCACGGCGGCCGAAGGGGTCGCGGCATGAATCTGGACGAGATCCTCAAGACCTTCATCGCCGAGAGCGAGGAGCTGCTGCAGCAGATGGAGGCCGCGCTGCTGCAGATCGAGCAGGCGCCGGACGACGCCGAGCTGATCAACGCCATCTTTCGCGCCGCCCATACCATCAAGGGCTCGGCCGGCCTGTTCGGCCTGGATCACATGGTGGCCTTCACCCATGTCGCCGAAAGCGTGCTCGACCGCATCCGCAGCGGCGAGCTGGCCTTCGACGACACCCTGTCCGCGCTCTTCCTGGAGGTCTGCGATCACCTCAACGGCCTGATCG
>CAUQPA010000378.1:0-4856 GCA_963519325.1 uncultured Pseudomonas sp.
ATCTCCACCAACTCGTGGTTGACCCGGTCGTAGAAACCGTTGTCCAGGTCCAGCACATAGGCGAAGCCGCCGGTCATGCCCGAGCCGAAGTTGTAGCCGGTCTTGCCCAGCACGCAGACGAAGCCGCCGGTCATGTACTCGCAGCAATGGTCGCCGGTGCCTTCCACCACGGTGTGGGCCCCGGAGTTGCGCACCCCGAAACGCTCACCGGCGGTGCCGGCGGCGAACAGCTTGCCACCGGTGGCGCCGTAGAGGCAGGTATTGCCGATGATGGCCGACTCCTGGCTCTTGAAGCCCGCGCCCTGGGGCGGGGTGATGACCAGCTTGCCGCCAGTCATGCCCTTGCCCACGTAGTCGTTGGCATCGCCTTCCAGATACAGATGCAGACCGCCGGCGTTCCACACGCCGAAGCTCTGGCCGGCGGTGCCCTTGAAGCGGAAGGTCACAGGTGCCTTGACCATGCCCTGGTTGCCGTGGCGCCGGGCGATTTCGCCGGAGATACGGGCACCGATGGAGCGGTCGCAGTTGCCGATGCTCAGGCTGAAGTCACCTCCTTCGAGCTGCTCGATGCCCGGCAACGCCATGCGCACCATTTCCTCGGCCAGCAAGCCTTGGTCGAACGGTGGGTTCTTCTCCACCTGGCAGAACTGCGGCTTCTCGGCCGGAATATGGTCGCTGCCCAGCAGCGGGGTCAGGTCCAGGTGCTGCTGCTTGGCGGTCTCGCCCGGCAGGATCTCCAGCAGATCGGTGCGGCCGATCAGCTCGCCCAGGCTTCGTACGCCCAGCTTGGCCAGCCACTCGCGGGTTTCCTCGGCGATGAAGGTGAAGAAATTCATCACCATTTCCACCGTGCCGATGAAGTGCTCCTTGCGCAGCCGGTCGTTCTGGGTGGCCACGCCGGTGGCGCAGTTGTTCAGGTGGCAGATGCGCAGGTACTTGCAGCCCAGGGCGATCATCGGCGCGGTGCCGAAGCCGAAGCTCTCGGCGCCGAGGATGGCCGCCTTGATCACGTCCAGGCCGGTCTTCAGGCCGCCGTCGGTCTGCACCCGCACCTTGCCGCGCAGGTCGTTGCCGCGCAGCGTCTGGTGCGCCTCGGCCAGGCCCAGTTCCCAGGGCGAGCCGGCGTACTTGATGGAGGTCACCGGCGAAGCGCCGGTGCCGCCGTCGTAGCCGGAGATGGTGATCAGGTCGGCATAGGCCTTGGCCACACCAGCGGCCACGGTGCCCACGCCGGGCTCGGACACCAGCTTGACCGACACCAGCGCCTGGGGGTTGACCTGCTTGAGGTCGAAGATCAGCTGCGACAGGTCTTCGATGGAATAGATGTCGTGGTGCGGCGGCGGCGAGATCAGGGTCACGCCGGGTACCGCGTAGCGCAGCTTGGCGATCAGGCCGTTGACCTTGCCGCCCGGCAGCTGGCCGCCCTCGCCGGGCTTGGCACCCTGGGCCACCTTGATCTGCAGCACCTCGGCATTGACCAGGTACTCGGGGGTCACGCCGAAGCGGCCGGTGGCCACCTGCTTGATCTTGGAGCTCTTGACGGTGCCGTAGCGGGCCGGGTCTTCGCCGCCCTCACCGGAGTTGGAGCGCCCGCCCAGGCGGTTCATGGCCTCGGCCAGGGCCTCGTGGGCTTCCGGCGACAGGGCACCCAGGGAGATGCCGGCGGCATCGAAGCGGGTGAAGATGTTGGCCAGCGGCTCGACCTCTTCCAGCGCCAGGGGCTGGTCGCTGGTCTTGACCTTGAGCAGGTCGCGGATCATGGCCACTGGACGCTGGTCCACCAGCGCGGTGTATTCGCGGAATTTGGCGTAGTCGCCCTGTTGCACGGCCGCCTGCAGCAGGTTGACCACGTCCGGGTTGTAGGCGTGGTACTCGCCGCCATAGACGAACTTGAGCAGGCCACCCGGCTGGATCGGCTTGCGGTTGTTCCAGGCTTCACCGGCCAGGAGCTTCTGCTCGGCTTCCAGGTCGACGAAGCGCGCCCCCTTGATACGGCTGGTGACACCGGGGAAGCATAGGTCGGTGACCTCGTCCGCCAGGCCCACGGCCTCGAACAGCTGGGCGCCGCGGTAGGAGGCGACGGTGGAGATACCCATCTTGGAGATCACCTTGAGCAGGCCCTTGGTGATGCCCTTGCGGTAGTACTTGAACACCTCGTAGAGATCGCCCAGCACCTCGCCGGTGCGGATCAGGTCGCCCAGCACCTCGTAGGCCAGGAATGGATAGACCGCGGTGGCACCGAAGCCCAGCAGCACGGCGAAGTGGTGCGGGTCGCGGGCGGTGGCGGTCTCCACCAGGATGTTGCTGCTGGTACGCAGCCCCAGGTTGACCAGGTGGTGATGCACGGCACCGGTGGCCAGCACCGCGTGCACCGGCAGCTTGCCCGGCTCGATGTGGCGGTCGGTCAGCACCAGCAGCACCTTGCCGGCGCGCACGGCTTCCTCGGCCTGCTCGACGATGTTGCGCAGCGCCGCCTCGAGGCCCAGGGACTCGGGGTAGTTGAGGTCGATCTTGACATGCTCGAAGCCGGGCTTGGGCATGTTGAGGATGGTCCGCCACTTGGCCGGCGAGACCACCGGGCTGCTCAGGATGGCGCGATCGGCGTGCTCGGCGGTTTCCTCGAAGACGTTGCGCTCGGCACCCAGGCAGGTCTCCAGGGACATGACGATGGACTCGCGCAGCGGGTCGATCGGCGGATTGGTGACCTGGGCGAACTGCTGGCGGAAGTAGTCGTAGGGCGAACGGATACGCCGCGACAGCACCGCCATGGGGGTATCGTCGCCCATGGAGCCGACAGCTTCCTGGCCCTGCTCGCCCAGCGGGCGCAGCACCTGGTCACGCTCTTCGAAGGTGACCTGGAACATCTTCATGTACTGGCGCAGCTGATCCTGGTCGTAGAAGGCCGAACCGTGATCGTTGTCGTCCAGGGTCGCCTGGATGCGCATGGCGTTCTTGCGCAGCCACTGCTTGTAGGGATGGCGTGCCTTCAGGCGGTTGTCGATGTCGTCGGTCTGGAGGACCTCGCCGGTCTCGGTGTCCACGGCGAGGATCTGGCCCGGGCCGACCCGGCCCTTGGCGATGACGTCGTCGGGCTGGTAGTTCCAGACGCCGACTTCCGAGGCCAGGGTGATGTAGCCGTTCTTGGTGGTCACCCAGCGCGCCGGCCGCAGGCCGTTGCGGTCGAGCAGGCAGACGGCGTAGCGACCTTCGGTCAGCACCACGCCGGCCGGGCCGTCCCAGGGCTCCATGTGCATGGAGTTGAATTCATAGAAGGCGCGCAGATCGGCGTCCATGGTCTCGACGTTCTGCCAGGCCGGCGGAATGATCATGCGCACGGCGCGGAACAGGTCCATGCCGCCGGTCACCAGCAGTTCCAGCATGTTATCCATGCTGGAGGAGTCGGAACCGACGCGGTTGACCAGCGGACCGAGCTGGTCGAGGTCCGGGATCAGTTCGTTGACGAACTTGGTACGCCGCGCCTGGGCCCAGTTGCGGTTGCCGGTGATGGTGTTGATCTCGCCGTTGTGGGCGAGGTAGCGGAAGGGCTGCGCCAGCGGCCACTTCGGCAGGGTGTTGGTGGAGAAGCGCTGGTGGAACACGCAGATGGCGGTGGCCAGGCGCGGATCGCCGAGGTCCGGATAGAAGGCGGCAAGGTCCGCCGGCATCATCAGACCCTTGTAGACGATGACCCGCGACGACAGGCTGCAGATGTAGTGCTCGGCGTCCTCGGCGTTGCGCACCGAGGAGCGGCGGCGGGCGGAAAACAGCTTGACGGCGAACTGCTGGTCGTCGAGGCCGGGACCGGCGACGAACACCTGCTCGATGCGCGGCAACCGCGCCAGGGCCAGTTCACCCAGCACGGAGGTATCAATGGGCACCTTGCGCCAGCCGACCAGGGTCAGGCCGGCGGCCTCGATCTCCAGGTTCATGTTGGCACGGGCCTGCTCGGCGCGGGCTTCGTCCTGGTTGAAGAACACCACGCCGGCGGCGTACTGCTCGGGCAACTCGGCACCGAACTGCTCCTGGGCGATGGCGCGCAGGAAGGCGTCCGGCTTCTGCATGAGCAGACCGCAACCGTCGCCGGTCTTGCCGTCGGCGTTGATACCGCCCCGGTGGGTCATGCAGGTCAGGGCTTCGATGGCCGTTTCCAGCAGGTCATGGCTGGGCTCGCCCTGCATATGGGCGATCAGGCCGAAGCCGCAGTTGTCCTTGAAGCTATCGGGATTGAACAGGCCTGCTTTCATAGCGCTCTCACCGGCAATCAGGTTGTTGCGAAGGCATCACAAAACGGTCCGTTTGTTTGAACTTTTTTCGGACAGTCAAAGGCTGACCAGTGTATCGAAAAAAACGCCTTCGACAAATACCGATGACACCTGATGAAAATTGCATGACGCAAAACAGAAAGCCCCGGCGTCACTCTCGTGATAGCGCCGGGGCTTTCCTTTCCTGCTAGACAACAATCAGCGGCTGGTGGCGATGTCCTGCTGGATGCTGGCGAAGGTCCGCGGCCAGGGCTTGCTGGCCTGCACCTTGGCCGGCAACTGCTTGGCCGCCGCCTCGGCCGCCGCGCGATTGGCGAAGTTGCCGTAGGTCACCACATAGAGCGCCTTGCCCTGGTAGCTCTTCTTGAAGTAATGGAAGCTGCCACTGTCGGCCTGAGCGGCGATGAAGTCCTGTGCCGCCTTTTCGGTGCTGGTGCCGACGACCTGCAGGGCGTACTTGCTGCCGGACTGACTGCCGTACCAGCCTGCAGCCGCACCTGCGGAATGCGTAGCGGGCGCCGGGGCGGGTTTGGCCGGTGCCGGCGCGGTAGTAGGCGCAGGTGCGGTATGCCGGGGCGCCGGAGCGGCCACTGC
>CAUQPA010000379.1:0-4852 GCA_963519325.1 uncultured Pseudomonas sp.
TGCTTGATGGCGATCTGGCTGGCGGCCGGGCCGAGCGGCAGGCTCTGGCTGGCACCCTGCACGGTAGTGGCATCCACGTAGGCCGCAAAGGTCTGGGGTACGCCCTGCCAGATCAGCAACAGCGCCAGGGGAACGCACAGCGGCAGCAGTACATAGAAGGTGGCGCGGAACAGGTCGACCCAGAAGTTACCGATCTCCCGGGCGCTACGCCGGGCGATGCCGCGCGCCAGCGCGGCCAGCACCGCCACGCCCACGGCGGCACTGACGAAATTCTGCACGCCCAGGCCGACCATCTGGCTGAAGTAGCTCAGCGAGGCTTCGCCGCTGTAGGCCTGCCAGTTGGTATTGGTGACGAAGCTGATGGCGGTGTTCAGTGCCAGGGTCCATTCCAGGCCCGGCAGATGCTGGGGATTCAGCGGCAATTTGCCCTGCAGCAGCAGGATGGCGAACAGCAGGGCGATGCCCAGCAGGTTGAACAGCACCAGGGCGATCGCGTAGGTACGCCAGTCCTGGCCGCGGCCATCGGTGCCGACCAGCTTGAGCGTCAGGCGCTCGAGCGGTGCACCGAGGAAGGTCAGCCAGGTCCGCTCGCCTTCGAGGGCGCGATAGTAGAAGCGCCCGAGGAAGGGAGCGGGCAGGAAGGTCAGGGCCAGGAAGGCCAGGATCAGGAACGCGGCTTGGCTGTCCATGCCGCCTCCCTAGTTGCGGCCGGCGCGTAGCAGCGCCGCCAGCAGATAGACGAACAGGCCCAGTGCCAGCAGCAGGGCCAGAAGATTCCAGGGGTTCATTGCGCGCTCTCCACGAATCAAAGCTCCTCGAACGGCAGATGCCGTGTGGAGAAATTGTCGGGAGGAGGGCTGTAAAGAAGCGAGGCGCGCTCAGGTGCGGGGGCGTAAAGAAAGCGTTAAATCGGCCCCGCCCTCCAGGAGGGACGGGGCCTGGCAATCATTGCTGCGGGGCGTTCTGCTGTTCCTGCTTGGCCTTCTTGTTGGCCTCGTGGTGACCGATGGCACAGCCAGCGGCGGCCCCAGCCACGCCGTGACCCCCGGCGACATGACCAGCGGCGCCCCCGACGACGGCGCCCTTGACGCAGCCGGCAGCGAAGGAGGCTTGGCTGGCGCCGAGCAACATTGCAGAAAGAGCAAGGGTAGGCAGGAGTTTCATGGTAGCGACCTCTCGTGGGTGCGAAGTAATGTCCTGTAACAATTGACCCGAACGAGCCTCGCCAGTTCGCTTGTGCTATCCATTCGTGCAGTTAGGCAGAGCGTATCGCGGATATGGCCGCGATAGCCGTAGGTTGAGTTGAAACCGCTCTATCGTCGAAGCCCGACAATGCCTGGGTCTGGAGACACTGTTGGGCTTCGCTGCGCTCAACCCAACCTACGGCGGCCCACCATGGCCGCGATGACCGCCGCAAGCGTAAGCCTGGATCGGAAAGGCCGTGGCAGGGCGCCCCGCTATAGGCCTTGCTACTGGCGCATTCGTAGATGCAGCACCGCCCAATACGCCGGCTTCGGCCGTTGCTGGCGGTCAAACAGGAGCGGCTGGTCGTCTCCCGGCGCGCCCGGCGGGGTGTTCAGGTAGCTGTGGTCGTCGGCCACGCCCCACCAGGTCACGGCGCTCACCTCGGGATGCCTCAGGACCATGGCCATCAGGTCGCGATAGCGTTCGGCTTGCAGGTCCAGACGCTGCGGCAGGCCAAGTGCGGGGTGGTAGTCGTGGTGCTGGTAGAGGCTCATGTCCAGCTCGGTGATCTGGTTCTCCAGCCCCAGCCGGGCGAAGGTGGACAGGGATTGATCGATGGCCGCCAGACTCGGCCAGTAGATACTGATATGGGTTTGGTGACCAATGCCCTGCACCGGCACCCCTGCGGCCAACAAACCCTTCACTACGCGCGCCAGGCAGTCGCGCTTGGCGGGCTCTTGAGTATTGAAATCGTTGATGAACAGTCGTGCCTGGGGATCGGCGGCACGGGCGGCGCGAAAGGCCTCGGCGAGATAGTCGGGGCCGACCACCTGCAGCCAGCGATCATTGCGCAGGCAGCTGGATTGGGTGGCGTCGATGGCTTCATTGACCACGTCCCAGGCATAGACCCGCCCGCGGTAATGCCCTACCACGGTCGCGATGTGCTGGCGCAGCCGTTGTAGCACCTGCTCGCGCGACGCTAGCTGGCCGTTGTCGCCTTGCCAGAACCAGTCTGGCGTATGGCTGCCCCAGAGCAGGGTGTGACCGCGCACCGCCAAGCCGTGGCGTTCGGCGAAGGCGACGATGGCATCGGCCGGCCCGAAGACATAGCGGTCCTCCTGCGGATGGATCTGCAACGGTTTCATGGCGTTCTCGGCCACCAGGCTACTGAACTGCGCCGCCAGCAAGGCACCATCGGCACCCGCCAGTTGATCCGGCTCGATGGCGGTACCGATCTTCAGGCGAGGGGCATAGGCCGCGGCGAGCGAGCGGGTAGCGGATGCCTGGCTCGCGTCCGCGGCCAGCAGGCAGGTGGTGGCGCTGCACAGGCCGAGCGCCGATAACGCGAGAAAGAGCCAACGTGACATCTATCGAAATCCTCGGTCTGCCTTCGGGCGCGCAGCGGTGAGTCCCGCACGAGCCAGGTCCCCGATGAGGTCTGGCGTCAGGAAGCTTTGTGTAGTTGCTCTTCCTTGGCCTTCTCCGCCAAGTGATGGCCGACCACGCACCCAGCGACCGCGCCGGCAATGGCATGGTGTCCGGCCACATGCCCGGCCACGCCGCCGACCACGGCGCCCTTGATGCAACCCGCCGCCAGGCTCGCCTGGCTGAGGCCGAGCAGGGAGACCGACAGGATGATGACCGCAAGACGTTTCATGGCAGGTACCCGAGGCGTGATGGAGCGTCGAAGGTAACGGCACTCGGGTTAACGGGCGCTTAAGACCAGCACCTATGCCGCTACCCGCGTAGCGTGGAAAACGGCGCAGTCTTTTCCACCGATAGCCAACAGCACATCGCTTGGCCTCCCGCGTGGACAAGCTTCGCGTTGTCCACCCTACTGCAAGGGCACAAAAAAACCGCCCCGAAGGGCGGTTTTTCAGTACCGAACGCTGGCGTCAGACTTCGACGGCGGCGATACGGGCCTTTTCGGCGCTTTCACGGAATTCCGCGATCTGGTCGAAGCTCAGGTAGCGGTAGACGTCCGCGGCCATGCTGTCGATGCTCTTCGCGTACTCCATGTATTCTTCGACGGTGGGCAGCTTGCCCAGGATCGAGGCCACCGCCGCCAGCTCCGCCGACGCCAGGTAGACGTTGGCGCCGTCGCCCAGGCGATTGGGGAAGTTACGGGTGGAGGTGGAGACCACGGTGGCGTTGGCGGCCACACGGGCCTGGTTGCCCATGCACAGCGAGCAGCCCGGCATTTCCATGCGCGCGCCGGCCTTGCCGTAGATGCCGTAGTAGCCTTCCTCGGTCAGCTGGTGCTGGTCCATCTTGGTCGGCGGCGACAGCCACAGACGGGTCGGGATCGAACCCTTGACCTTGTCCAGCAGCTTGCCGGCGGCGCGGAAGTGACCGATGTTGGTCATGCAGGAACCGATGAACACCTCGTCGATCTTGTCGCCGGCCACCTGGGACAGCAGGCGGGCGTCGTCCGGATCGTTCGGCGCGCACAGTACCGGCTCGTTGACCTCGGCCAGGTCGATCTCGATGACTTCGCTGTATTCGGCGTCGGCATCGGCGGCGAGCAGTTCCGGGTTGGCAATCCAGGCTTCCATGGCGCGCGCGCGGCGCTCCAGGGTGCGCGGGTCACCGTAGCCTTCCTCGATCATCCAGCGCAGCAGGGTGATGTTGGACTGCAGGTACTCGGTGATGGACTCGGGCGACAGCTTGATGGTGCAACCGGCAGCGGAACGCTCGGCGGAGGCATCGGACAGCTCGAACGCCTGCTCCACGGTCAGGTCTTCCAGGCCTTCGATCTCGAGGATGCGGCCGGAGAAGATGTTCTTCTTACCCTTCTTCTCGACGGTCAACAGGCCTTTCTGTATGGCGTAGTAGGGGATGGCATGCACCAAGTCACGCAGGGTGATCCCGGGTTGCATCTTGCCCTTGAAGCGCACCAGGACTGACTCCGGCATGTCCAGCGGCATGACACCGGTGGCGGCGGCGAAGGCGACCAGGCCGGAACCGGCCGGGAAGGAGATGCCGATCGGGAAGCGGGTGTGGGAATCGCCACCGGTGCCGACGGTGTCGGGTAGCAGCATGCGGTTCAGCCAGCTGTGGATGATGCCGTCGCCGGGACGCAGGGAGACGCCGCCACGGGTGCGGATGAAATCCGGCAGGGTGTGGTGGGTCTTGACGTCGATGGGCTTGGGATAGGCTGCGGTGTGGCAGAAGGACTGCATCACCAGGTCGGCGGAGAAGCCCAGGCAGGCCAGGTCCTTCAACTCGTCGCGGGTCATCGGGCCGGTGGTGTCCTGGGAGCCGACGGTGGTCATCTTCGGCTCGCAGTAGGTGCCGGGGCGCACGCCCTCGACGCCGCAGGCCTTGCCGACCATCTTCTGCGCCAGGGTGTAGCCATTGCTGCTCTCGGCCGGCTGGTCCGGCTTGTTGAACAGGTCGGACGGGCCCATGCCCAGCTCGGCACGCGCTTTTTCAGTCAGGCCACGGCCGACGATCAGTGGGATACGGCCACCGGCGCGGACTTCGTCCAGCAGCACGGGGGTCTTGAGTTCGAAGGTGGCGAGCACCTCGTCGCTGCCGTGGCGGGTAACCTTGCCGGCCTTGGGATAGACGTCGATGACGTCGCCCATTTCCAGCTCCGACACGTCGAATTCGATCGGCAGGGCGCCGGCGTCTTCCATGGTGTTGTAGAAGATCGGGGCGATCT
>CAUQPA010000380.1:0-4842 GCA_963519325.1 uncultured Pseudomonas sp.
AGGGGAGGCGGTGGTAGCGGCTGATCGCACAGCGCAGCGGCCCGCGCCACTGGGTGCCGCCTGCCGCCCGATGCGGTTTTCGGCAGGGAGGCTGGCGGATTTGCGGCAGCGTGACCAGCAGGGCCACCAGGGCCACCAGCGCCCAGGCGGCGAGGGCGGGCTGCCAGTGGCCGCCGAAGGCCTCGGCGAGCGGCGCGGTCGCCCCGGCCGCTATGGCGGCGCCGATGCACAGCATCATGGTGTAGAGCCCCATCAGCTGCCCCGCCTGGGCGGGAAAATCGCGCTTGACCAGGGCCGGCAGCAGCACGCCGAGGATGCCAATGCAGGCGCCGGCGACCAAGCTGCCGAGAAACAGCCCGGCGGGTGGCAGCAGGCTGCGCAGGACGATGCCCGCCGCCAGCAGCGCCAGGATGGCGCCTAGGGCGCGTTCGCTGCCCCAGCGCCGCGCCAGGCGTGGTGCCAGGGGGGCGAACAGGCCGAGGCAGAGTACCGGCAGGGTGGTGAGCAGGCCGACGGCGCTGCTGGAAAGACCGGTGCTGCCTTCGATCTGGCGCAGCAGCGGCGCCAGGCTGGAGAGCGCCGGACGCAGGTTGAGGGCGATGAGCATGAGGCTGGCGAGCAACAGGCCGCGTTGCCAGGGGCTGGGGCGGGAGGTGGCGAGAGAGGACATGGGCACCGCTATGACCGGGGAAACCGCCAATGCTAGCGCACCCTGGCCATAACGCACGGCGCCGCCGTCCGCTACCCTTCGCGGGGAAAAAATAGTTGGGCGCACCGGCTAAAAAATCGCCAGTTCGTCCATCGCCGCACTGCCGCTCGGTTGTCAGAGGTCCGTTCGGGGTTTTCCACGAGGTTATCCACAGCAACTGTGGATTACCGCCAAAAAACAGCCCTTTTGCTTTGGCGGGCGATCTGTTAGGCGCCGCCATCCCCGCGCCGGGACAGGCTTTTGCTACTATTACCGCCCCTCGCGCAGCTCGTCGAGCGAGCCGCGCCGCTGATCCGGAGTCCCGATGACCAATCCCATTCGCCTCACCCAATACAGCCACGGCGCCGGTTGTGGTTGCAAGATCGCACCCAAGACCCTGGAGACCATCCTGGCGGGGAGCGGCGCCCAGCATCTGGATCCGCGGCTGTGGGTAGGCAACGCCTCGCGTGACGACGCGGCGGTCTATGGCCTGGACGAAGAGCGCGGGGTGGTCTCCACCACCGATTTCTTCATGCCCATCGTCGACGACCCCTTCGACTTCGGCCGGATCGCCGCCACCAATGCCATCAGCGACATCTATGCCATGGGCGGCGACCCGCTGCTGGCCATCGCCATCCTCGGCTGGCCGGTCAACGTCCTGCCGCCCGAGGTGGCCCGGGAAGTGATCGCCGGTGGGCGGCGGGTCTGCGACGAGGCCGGCATTCCCCTGGCCGGTGGTCACTCCATCGATGCCCCGGAGCCGATCTTCGGCCTAGCCGTGACCGGGATCGTCGAGAAGCGCCATCTCAAGCGCAACGACACCGCCACCCTGGGCAGCCGCCTCTATCTGACCAAGCCGCTGGGCATCGGCATCCTCACCACCGCCGAGAAACGCGCCTTGCTGCGTCCCGAAGATCGCCACCTGGCGCGGGACACCATGTGCCAGCTCAATCGCCCCGGCAGCCGCTTCGGCCGCCTGGCGGGGGTGACGGCCATGACCGATGTCACCGGCTTCGGCCTGCTCGGCCACCTGGTGGAGATGGCCGACGGCAGTGGTCTGACCGCCGAACTCGACTTCGCCGCCATTCCCCGGCTGGAAGGGGTGGACTTCTATCTGCAGCAGGGCTGCGTGCCCGGCGGCACGGAGCGCAATTTCGATAGCTACGGCGCGCGCATCGCCCCGCTGGACGAACAGCGGCGCCAGCTGCTGTGCGATCCCCAGACCAGCGGCGGCCTGCTGGTGGCCGTGGCGCCCGCAGGCGAGGCGGAATTCCTCGCCGTGGCCGCGGAGCTGGGCCTGGCCCTGCAACCCATCGGGCAGCTGGTGGAACGTCGCGCCCACGCGGTCGAGGTGGCCTGATGACCCAGCGTGAGGATGCCCGCGACCTGCGGGCGCTGTTCCTGAGCGATGTGCCCCTGATCGACGTCCGGGCGCCGGTGGAATTCGCCAAGGGCGCCTTTCCCCTGGCGACCAACCTGCCGTTGATGAACGACCTGGAGCGCCAGCGGGTAGGTACCCGCTACAAGCAGCAGGGCCAGCAGGCGGCGCTGCAACTCGGCCACCAGTTGGTCTCCGGTTCGGTGAAAGAGGTGCGCGTCCAGGCCTGGGCCGACTTCGCCCAGGCCCATCCGGAGGGCTACCTCTATTGCTTCCGCGGCGGCCTGCGCTCCCAGATCAGCCAGGAATGGCTGCGCAGCGAAGCCGGCATCGCCTATCCCCGAGTAGTGGGCGGCTACAAGGCCATGCGCACCCTGCTCATCGAGACGCTGCAGCAGGCGCTCGCGGAGTGTGGTTTCGTGGTGGTCGGCGGCATGACCGGCACCGGCAAGACCGAGGTGGTGGCCCAGCTCGACAACGCCGTGGATCTCGAAGGCCATGCCAATCACCGCGGCTCCAGCTTCGGCAAGCGCGCCACGCCGCAGCCGGGCCAGATCGATTTCGAGAATCGCCTGGCCATCGACCTGCTGCGGCGGCGCCATGCCGGGCAGTCGCAGTTCGTGCTGGAAGACGAATCGCGCCTGGTCGGGCGTTGCTCGCTGCCCCTGGAATTGCACCAGGGCATGCAGCAGTTCCCGCTGGTCTGGCTGGAAGACAGCCGGGAGAATCGCATCGAGCGCATCCTGCGTGACTATGTCATCGACCTGGCGGCGGAATTCATCGACCTGCACGGCCCGGAGCAGGGCTTCGTCCTGTTCGCCGAGCAGTTGCGCAAGAGTCTCTCCGGCATCGCCAAGCGCCTCGGCGGTGAAAGATTCCAGCGGTTGTCGGCGATCCTCGAGGACGCCCTGGCCGAGCAGCAGCGCTCGGGTGAGGTGGCGGGCCATCGCGGCTGGATCGACGGCCTGCTGGCGGAATACTACGACCCCATGTACGCCTACCAGCGCGAGAGCAAGGCTTCCCGGGTGATCTTCAGTGGCGACCAGGCCGCGGTGGTCGAGTTTCTGCGGCAGCGGCGCTGAACGGCGCCGCGGGCCGGCGGTCTACGCTGCGGTTATTCGGCCGTTCCGGTCGGTCGCAAGGAGAAAAGAAGATGAAATCGAAACTGGTTACCGTCGTATCGGCCACCCTGGCGGCCCTGGTACTCGCAGGCTGTTCGGGCAAGGTGGTCAATCGCGACAGCTGCGCGGCCCAGACCCGCTCCGCCTGGCAGGAGCTCGACCTGGCCAAGGCCGAGGGCTTCTCCGGGACGGTGAGCTATTCCAAGGCGCTGGCGCTGCTGTCCACCGCCAAGACGCAGCAGCAGGTCGAGGCCTACGACGGCTGCGTGAAGAACGCCGAAAAGGCCCGCTTCTACATTCACGAGTCCCGCGCCGGCCGCTGATCCCAGGCACTGCTGGCCGGTTGCCGCCATCCAAAGCGACGTGCACGTAGCCGCGCACGACGGATAGTGGCCTTCCGGTCCGCACCCCTTCAAGAATCGGCTTTTGCGGACGACAGCGTCGGTAGAACTTATTCCGTTGGGGTGCCGTATGAAAGGGATTGCAAGGTATCGCCTGGCCAACTGGCGGACCGCGACCAAACTGGCCGTCGGCTTCGGCCTGGTATTGCTGCTCACCCTGGTGGTGGCGCTCCAGGGTGGACTGGCGCTCAAGGACGTGGAGCATCGCTTCGACTCGCTGCGCGACATGGCGGCGGTCAATCGGCAGGTGATGCAGGTCCGTGCCCTCGAACAGGGCTTTCGCCTGAGCGGAGATACCGCCCAGGCCGACCAGATGCGCAAGGCCCTGCCCGCCGTGCTCGACGGCTTGGGCCAGCTCGCGGCCGAGGTCCACGGCGCCAACGGCGTGGACATCGCCGCCGCGCTGCAGGCAGCCAAGGCCTATGGCGCCGCCTTCACCGATTTCCAGCGCCTGCACACCTCGCGCCGCCTGGCCATGGATGCGGCGACCTTCCTGGTGGAAGGGGCGGCCAACAGCCTGGACATCCTCCAGTCGGGACTGCTGGACGACGGCGCCTATGCCCTGAAGGATTCCGGCGGCCAGCAGGGTGCCGACCTGCTGACCCTGTCGCAGCAGGTCGGCGAGCTCTATCGGCTGATGCTCAAGAGTCTCGACGAGGCCCAGGCACGCGCCAGCAAGACCGCCGTGGACGACCAGCCGCTACCCTCGGCCAGTGCCGCGCTGGCATTGCTGGCCAAGGTGGAGCCGCAACTCAGCGATCCCGCCTATTCCTCGGTCATCCAGGACGTTTCCACCAACATCAAGGAATTCATCCGCCGCCTGGGTGACTACTCCGGCGCCCTGGCCCAGGAGCAGGCCGCCGGCGCGCAAATGAGCAGTCTCGCCGAAACCGCCGTGCAGCGCGTCGATGCCCTCTACGCCCAGCAGGAGGGCGAGTTGCAGGCGATGATGACCAAGCGCCTGCTGACCATCGGCGCCGTCGCGCTGCTGGCCCTGGTGGTGGGCGCCCTGGCGGCGCTGGTCATCACCCTGGCCATCGTGCGGCCCCTGCGCAAGGTGATCGCGGCGGCCGAGCGCATCGCCCAGGGCCAGCTGGACGTCGAGCTGGTGGTGGATCGCGGCGACGAGATCGGCCAGCTGCAGCGTTCCAGCGCCAGCATGGTGGCGGCGTTGCGCGGCATGGTCCTGCAACTGCAAGGCGGCATCGGTCGACTCGGCCAGGCGGCCGCGGCGCTCGCCGAACAGGCCCGCGA
>CAUQPA010000381.1:0-4827 GCA_963519325.1 uncultured Pseudomonas sp.
GCCCGAGGCACCTTCTCGGGGCTGCAGGAAAGCGAAGTCATCGACTACATCAAGTCGCTCGGCATCACCTCCGTCGAACTGATGCCAATCCACTACTTCCTCGATGACAACCACCTGTTGGAAAAGGGGCTGAGAAACTTCTGGGGCTACAACACCCTGGCCTTCTTCGCTCCCCACTCGCGCTACATGGCCAGCCAGTCCATCGGCGAGTTCAAGGTGATGGTTGCGCGCATGCACAACGCCGGCCTCGAGGTGATCCTCGACGTGGTCTACAACCACACAGCCGAAGGCAACGAGATGGGCCCGACCCTCTCGCTCAAGGGCATCGACAATGCCAACTACTACCGCCTGATGCCCGATGATGCGCGCTACTACATCAACGACACCGGCACCGGCAACACCCTGAACATGAGCCACCCTTGCGTACTGCAGATGGTGACCGACTCGCTGCGCTACTGGGCTACCGAGATGGGCGTGGACGGCTTCCGCTTCGACCTGGCGACCATTCTCGGCCGCGAGCCGGATGGCTTCGACGAGGGCGGCGGCTTCCTGCACGCCTGCCGTCAGGATCCGATCCTGGCCGAAACCAAGCTCATCGCCGAACCCTGGGACTGTGGCCCCGGCGGCTACCAGGTGGGCAACTTCCCGCCCGGCTGGATGGAGTGGAACGACACCTTCCGCGACACCGCCCGTGCCTTCTGGAAGGGTGACGAAGACAAGATCGGCGACTTCGCGAAGATCTTCCTGGGCTCCGGCGACAAGTTCAACCGTCGCGGCCGCAAGCCCTACTCCTCCGTCAACTTCGTCACTGCCCACGATGGCTTCACCCTGGCCGACACCGTGTCGTACAACGACAAGCACAACGAGGCCAACGGCGAGGACAACAAGGACGGCCACTCCCACAACCTGTCGTGGAACTGTGGCGCCGAGGGCGAGACCGACGATGCGGAAATCATCGAGCTGCGCTATCGCCAGATGCGCAACCTGTTGGCTACCCTCTTCCTCTCCCAGGGCACGCCGATGCTGCTGGCTGGCGACGAGTTCGCTCGCACCCAGGGCGGCAACAACAACGCCTACTGCCAGGACAGCGAGATCGGCTGGGTCAACTGGGAAATCAGCGAGAAGAGCGCCGAGCTGCAGGAATACGTGCGCAACCTGATCGACCTGCGTCGGCGCTACCCGCTGCTGCGTCGTAGCCGCTTCTTCACCGGCGCCTACAACGAGGAACTGGGCGTCAAGGACGTCACCTGGCTGCAGCCCGGCGGCACCGAGATGGGCGACGAGCAATGGCAGGACGGCAGCAACAAATGCATGGGCATCCTGCTCGACGGCCGGGCGCAACCGACCGGTATTCGTCGCAAGGGTGCGGATACCTCGCTGCTGATTCTGGTCAATGCTCATTATGACGTGGTGGATTTCACCCTGCCGGAGGTCCCCCAAGGCGAGCATTGGTCCCTGCAACTGGACACCAACCAGCCTGACCTCGACAGCGGCGACATCTTCCAATTCGGAGACACCTATCAGGTCACCGGACGCTCGGTATTGCTGTTCGAGCTGACCCAGACCAAGCGGAGGAAGCGCCAGGCATGACGAACGCGCAACAGGGTTTTTCGTTCAAGGTCCTGACCATCAACACGCACAAGGGCTTCACGTCCTTCAACCGCAAGTTCATCTTGCCGGAGTTGCGGGAAGCGGTGCGGACGGTGTCAGCCGACATTGTCTTCCTCCAGGAGGTATTGGGTACCCACGAAAAACACCCGTTGCGCTTCGAGAACTGGCCGGCGGCGCCGCAGTACGAGTTCCTGGCCGATTCGATGTGGACCGACTTCGCTTACGGGCGCAATGCGGTCTACCCGGACGGCCACCACGGTAATGCGGTGCTGTCGAAGTTTCCCATCGTCAGCTACGACAACTTCGACATCTCCATCGCCGGGCCGGAAAAACGCGGGATGCTGCATTGCGTCCTGCGGGTTCCCGACCAGCAGGTCGACCTGCACGTGATCTGCGTGCACCTCGGGCTGCGGGAGAAACATCGGCAAATGCAGATGAAGCTGATCTGCGAGCACATCAATTCCCTGCCCAGCGATGCTCCCGTCGTGGTGGCGGGGGACTTCAACGACTGGCGGCAGAAGGCCAACGACATTCTCGGCCAAGGTGCCGGGCTCGAGGAGGTGTTCATGAAGACCGCCGGCCGCTTGCCCAGGACCTTCCCGGCCAAGCGCCCCCTGCTCTGCCTGGATCGCATCTACACGCGTAACGTCAGCGTCGGCCGTCCCCAGGTACTGGGCAACCAGCCGTGGTCGCACCTGTCCGACCATGCGCCCCTGGCTGCGGACTTCCACCTATGAACTTCGAATGGCGGGACGGAAACCGCATCGCCTTGCTGGAAAACGGCGAGGACTTCTTCCCACGCGTCTTCGAGGTGATCCGCGCCGCCGAGCGCGAGGTCATCATCGAGACCTTCATCCTGTTCTACGACAAGGTCGGCCAGGAGCTGCAGCGGGAACTGGTAGCGGCGGCCAAGCGCGGTGTCCGGGTGGACATCACCGTGGATGCCTATGGCTCGCCAGACCTGCCCCGGGAATTCCTCGACGAGATGGTCCAGGCCGGGGTGCGTTTCCGCTACTACGATCCGCGTCCCCTGGTCATGGGCATGAGGACCAACCTCTTCCGCCGCCTGCACCGCAAGATCGTGGTGGTGGACGGTCGCCTGGGCTTCATTGGCGGCATCAACTATTCTGCCGAGCACCTCGGCGATTTCGGGCCCGAGGCCAAGCAGGACTACGCCGTGGAAGTCGAGGGCCCCATCGTCGACGACATCCACGGGTTCGCCCGTGATGCCATCGACTCGCCCGAAGAGACCCACCGCTGGTGGGGCAAGCGTTCGCAGAAGCCGGCCGACAACCGCAATCCCGGCAATGCCCAGGCGCTGCTGGTGTTCCGCGACAACGACGAACACCGCGCCGATATCGAAAAGCACTACCTGGAGATGCTGCGCAACGCCAAGCGCGAGGTGGTGATCGCCAACGCCTATTTCTTCCCCGGCTATCGGCTGCTCAGGGAGATGCGCAATGCGGCGCAGCGCGGCGTCCGGGTGGTGCTGATCGTGCAGGGCGAGCCGGACATGGCCATCGTCAAGGTCGGCGCCCAGATGCTCTACAACTATCTGGTCAAGGCGGGCGTCGAGATCTACGAGTACTGCCTGAGACCCCTGCACGGCAAGGTGGCGACCATGGACGAGCACTGGTCCACGGTGGGTTCGAGCAATCTCGACCCCCTGAGTCTTTCGCTCAATCTCGAATGCAACCTGATCTTCCACGACCATGCCTTCAACCGTGAATTGCGCGGTCGCCTGGAAACCCTGATCCAGAATCACTGCGAGCACGTCGACAGCAGCAAGGTGCCCAAGCGCACCTACTGGCACCTGGCCAAGACGATGCTGGTCTTCCACTTCCTGCGCCACTTCCCCGCCTGGGTCGGCTGGCTGCCCGGTCATACCCCCAAGATCGAACTGGTGAGTCCGCCGGTGCAGCCCGAGCTCGAAACCCAGGACCGGGTCGATTCCTCGATCTCAAGGTATCCGCAACGATGAGCAGCCACAGCGACACCCTGGACCACGCCGACGACGAGGCAGACCAGCAGGCCGCCGACAAGCCACAGAATGGCCGCTGGGTACTGGTCAAGAAGATCCTGACCTGGGTCTTCCTGATCGCCGTGGTGGTGCTGCTGGTGATCTACGCCCGCAAGGTCGACTGGGGTGAGGTCTGGAAGGTCTTCACCGGCTACAAGTGGACGACGCTGGCCATGGCCGGCGGCCTGGTGGTGCTGTCCTACATCATGTACGGCTGCTACGACCTCATCGGTCGCGCCTATTGCGGGCACAAGCTGGTCAAGCGCCAGGTGTTCCTGGTGTCCTTCATCTGCTATGCCTTCACCCTGACCCTGAGCACCTGGGTCGGCGGCATCGGCATGAGGTATCGCCTCTATTCGCGGCTGGGGCTGTCCAGTGGCACCATCACCCGGATCTTTTCGCTGAGCATCGCCACCAATTGGCTGGGCTACGTGTTGCTGGCAGGCGGGATCTTCGTCAGTGGCGTGGTGGACATGCCGCCCAATTGGTTCGTCGGCGACACCACCCTGCGCCTGATCGGCTTCGGCCTGCTGGCCTTCATCGTCTTCTACCTGGCGGTCTGCACCTTCGCCAAGCAGCGCGAGTGGACCGTGCGCAAACAGCGCCTGGCCCTGCCCTCGCTGCGCATGGCCTGCCTGCAACTGCTAGTGTCCTCGGTCAACTGGATGGCCATGGCGGCCATCGTCTACCTCTTCCTCGGCCGCCAGGTGGACTACCTGCACGTGCTCGGCGTGCTGCTGCTGTCCAGCATCGCCATGGTCATCGTGCACATCCCTGCCGGGGTCGGCGTGCTGGAGACGGTGTTCATCGCCCTGCTGGCCAACGATGGCCTTTCCCACGGCAAGATCATCGCTGCCCTGCTCGGCTATCGGACGCTGTACTTCATCGTTCCGCTGCTGATCGCGGCCGTGCTGTATTTCGCCTTGGAGAGCCGCGCCAAGAAGCTCAAGGTGAGCAACGACCGGCGCGAAGAACGCAAGAAAGGCGAACGCGAAGGCCACGCCGGCTGACCGGTTCCGCCGGTCAGCGATTGTTGGGCTGGTGCATCGAGATCAGCCGATAGAACAGCACCCGCCCACCTTCGCTAGTGGGCCCTTCCCCATCGCGCAGTCGCGCGCCCGCCTTGAAATAGAGGTGATGGCTGCTCCAGGCGTTGTCCAGTTGCAGGCCCAGGTCGCCGGTGCGGGAGCCGGACC
>CAUQPA010000382.1:0-4820 GCA_963519325.1 uncultured Pseudomonas sp.
CACCAGCACCCCGGCGCCGCCCAGCAGGCCCACGCCCGGCAGCAGCCAGAGCAGCAGGGTGCGCGCCTCGAAGGGCGGGCGATAGCGAATGAACTCGCCATAGCGCTGCTCCAGGTAAGCGATGATCTTTTCATCGCTTTGACCGGCTGCCAGTTGCCGCTGGATCTCCCGGCGCAGATCGCCGGCGATGGGCGCATTGGAGTCGGCCAGGTCCTGGTTCTGGCATTTGGGACAGCGCAGCTCGCGGGTCAGGGCCTGGAAGCGGGCCCGCTCGGCGTCGTCGCGAAAGCCTTGGATGTCGATGGCCGCACCGGCCAGGGCCGACCACATCAACAGAACGATGGCGAGCCACCGGGCCTTCATGGCGCGCCCTCCAGGGCACGGTAGCGCGGCCCGAGCTCGTCATCCCAGACACGCTGGTCGACCACGCCCACGTGGCGGTAGCGCACCACGCCCTGGGCATCGATCAGGAAGGTCTCCGGCGCCCCGTAGACGCCGAGATCCAAGCCCAGCCGGCCTTCCTCATCGCGGATATCGAGCTGGTAGGGATCGTGGAATTCCGCCAGCCAGCGGCGGGCGCTGGCGTTGTCGTCCTTGTAGTTGATCCCATGGATCAACACACCCTGCGCCTTGAGCCGATTCAGCACCGGATGCTCTTCGCGGCAAGCCACGCACCAGGTGCCTCAGACATTGACCAGCGCCGGCCGGCCGAGCAGGTCCTGACGGGTGATCCGTCGCTCGTCCGCGACGCCCGGCAGGGAAAAGGTGGGAAAGGGTTGCCCCACCAGCGCCGAGGGCAACACCTGGGGATCGCGATGGAGGCCGCGATAGAGCACGCCGGCCAGCAGGAGGAAGGCCAGCAACGGCAGGCAGAGCAACAGGCGACGGCGCATCTAGAGCGACTCCGTGGATGAGGAGAGCGACGCCCGCCGGCGTTGGCGATACCGCGGATCGGCCAGCGCCAGCAGCCCGCCCAGGGCGGTGAGCAGGCCGCCGAGCCAGATCAGCCGGACGAACGGCTTGATCTGCACCCGCACCGCCCAGGCCCCCGCGTCCAGGGGTTCGCCCAGGGCGACATAGAGATCGCGGGTCAGGCCGGCGTCGATGGCGGCCTCGGTCATCACCGCGCCACCGGCCAGATAGCGGCGCTTTTCCGGCGTCAGCAAGGCGACCACCCGGCCCTCACGCTCCACCTGCAGCAGGGCGCGCTCGGCGGTGAAGTTCGGCCCCTCGTAGTGCTGGGTGCCGGCGAAACCGAAGCGATAGCCAGCGAGTTCGACCTGTTCGCCCGGGGCCAGGCGCAGGTCGCGCTGCACGTCCAGTTGGCTGGCCAGCACCACGCCCAGGGCCAGTACCGCCAGGCCCAGATGTGCCAGCTGCATGCCCCAGTAGCTGCGCGGCTGGCCACGCAGACCACGGCGCCAGCCCAGCGCCGCGACCTTGCCCAGCACATCGCGCAAGGCGGTCAGCACGACCCAGGCCGCCAGCGCCAGCACCGCCAGGATCGTCGCCTTGGGCTGGTCCAGCCAGACTGCGGCGAGTCCGGCCAGGGCCGTGCAGGCCAGCAGGAGCGGCGCCAGCAGCTGGGCCAGCCAGCGACCCGGGCTGGTCTTCCACCGCACCAGTACCCCGACCCCGAGGGCCAACATCAGCAGCGCCATCAGCGGCACGAACAGCAGGTCGAAATACGGCGGGCCGACCGACAGCTTGGCGCCGGTGAGGCTATCGATGATCAGGGGATAGAGGGTACCGAGCAGCACCGTAGCGGCGGCGGTCACCAGGATCAGGTTGTTGATCAGCAGCAGTGCCTCGCGCGAGGCCAGGCCAAAGGACGCCGCTCCACCCAGGGCCGGCGCGCGCCAGGCGAACAGCGCCAGGGAGCCCCCCACCACCAGCAGCAGGAAGGCCAGGATGAACACCCCGCGGGTCGGATCGCTGGCGAAGGCATGCACCGAGGTCAGCACGCCCGAGCGCACCAGGAAGGTACCCAGCAGGCTGAGGGAGAAGGCGGCGATGGCCAGCAGCACCGTCCAGCCCTTGAACAGGCCGCGCTTCTCGGTCACCGCCAGGGAGTGCAGCAGCGCCGTGCCTACTAGCCAAGGCATGAAGGAGGCGTTCTCCACCGGGTCCCAGAACCACCAGCCGCCCCAGCCCAGTTCGTAATAGGCCCACCAGGAGCCCAGCACGATGCCGCAGCCGAGAAAGGCCCAGGCCAGCAGCGTCCAGGGCCGCGCCCAGCGCGCCCAGGCGGCATCCAGGCGCCCCTCCAGCAGCGCCGCCAGGGCAAAGGCGAAGGCCACCGAGAAGCCGACATAGCCCATGTAGAGCATGGGCGGATGGAGGATCAACCCCGGATCCTGCAGCAAGGGATTGAGATCGTTGCCTTCGCGCGGGAATTGCGGCAGCAGGCGGGCGAAGGGATTGGAGGTGGCGACCAGGAAGGTGAGGAAACCCAGGGCCACCAGTCCGAGGATGCCCAGCACCCGGGCGAGCAGCGCCTGGGGCAGTTGGCGGGAACGGACCGCCACCGCCAGGCTCCAGGCGGAGAGCGTCAAGGCCCAGAGCAGCAGCGAACCCTCGTGGGCGCCCCAGGTAGCGCTGACCTTGTAGTACCAGGGCAGGCGGCTGTTGGAATTGGCCGCCACGTAGGCCACCGAGAAGTCGTCGTGCAGGAAGGCCCAGACCAGGGCCGCGAAGGCCAGCGCCAGGAACAGGAACTGGCCGAGGGCGGCCGGTCGCGCCAGGCGCATCCAATCGGCCTGGCGGCGCCAGGCACCGAGCAAGGGCACCGTGCCCTGGATCAAGGCCATGGCCAGCGCCAGCAGCAGGCAGAGCTGCCCTAGTTCGGCAATCATGGTGCCGGTCTCGCGTCGTCCAGAGGCCGCCCTGCCTGGCGCAGCGCCGGGCTCACCTCGGGCGGCATGTATGTCTCGTCATGCTTGGCGAGGATCTGGTCGGCCACCAGCCGGCCCTGGTCGTCCAGGCGGCCCAGCGCCACCACCCCCTGCCCCTCGCGGAACAGGTCCGGCAGGATGCCGGCGTAGCTCACCCGCACCTCCCGCTGGAAGTCGGTGATGACGAAGCTCACGGCGAGCGAATCCGCGGCGCGTACCAGGCTGCCCCTTTCCACCATGCCTCCGGCCCGGATGCGGGTATCCCGCGGCGCCTCCCCCTGGGCGATCTGGCTCGGGGTATAGAAGAGGTTGATGTTCTGCTGCAAGGCGCTGAGGGCCAGCGCGGCGGCCCCGCCAACCCCGAGCAGCAGCAGCAGTACCCACAGCAACCGACGGCGCCGGACCGGATTCATGGCCGGCGCTCCCGCCGCCAGCGCTGGCGCAGCTCGCGCTCCAGGCGGCGCCGTGCCAACCGGCCGTGCAGCAGCAGGCCGAGCAGGATCGCCAGGGTCAGGCCGAAGGCCGGCCAGACATAGAGCCCGTAGCGCCCCATGCTCAGGGCCTGGATCCAGTCCATCCCGCTCATGGCCGCTCCTCACCCAATTCCGCCCGCACCCAGCGACTGCGCCACTCGCGCCGCAGCAGTTCCAGGCGCATCCGCTGCATCAACAGCGCGGCGAAGAACAGATAGAAGCCCAGCACCATGACCAGTAGCGGCAGCCACATGGCCGGCGGCATCGGCGGCCGCGCCACCAGGCTGAAGGTGGCCGGCTGGTGCAGGGTGCTCCACCACTCCACGGAATACTTGATGATCGGCAGGTTCACCGACCCGACCAGTGCCAGCAAGGCGCAGGCACGGCCCGCGCTGTCCGGCTGGACGATGGCCTGGCCCAGGGCGATGACGCCCAGATAAAGGAACAGCAGGACCAGCATCGAGGTGAGCCGCGCATCCCAGATCCACCAGGTGCCCCAGGTGGGTATGCCCCACAGCGAGCCGGTCACTAGGGCGATCACCGTCATCCAGGCACCGAGCGGTGCGGCCGCGCGCAGGGCCACGTCGGCCAGCTTGAGCCGCCAGACCAGGCCGATGGCGCCCGCGACCGCCAGCAGCAGATAGCAGGACTGCGCCAGGAAGGCGGCCGGCACATGCACATAGAGGATGCGGAAGCTGTCGCCCTGCTGGTAGTCCGGCGGCGCCAGGAACAGCCCCCAGGCCAGGCCGATAGCGAGCAGCAGCCCGCCCAGCGCCAGGCAAGGGCGCTGCAGGCGCCCGGCCAGGCGATAGAAGATGGCGGGCGAGCCCAGGCGATGCAGCCAGGTCCAGTTCATGTCGTTCTCGTCATTGGGCGGCCCCGATGCGCAGGCCGGCGGCTACCGCCAGGGGCGCCAGGGTCAGGGCCAGCAACGCCAGGCAGCCGAGCCAGAGCAGCAGCCCCGCCACCGGCAAGCCCTGGCTGGCCGCGTCCACGGCGCGGGTACCGAGGATGAGGATGGGGATCTGCAACGGCAGGTTGAGCAGCGCCAGCAGCAGGCCGCCGCGGGCGAGTCCTACGGTGAGGGCGGCGCCTATGGCCCCGAGCAAGGTCAGCGCCAGGCTGCCCAGCACCAGCGCCACCAGCATGGCCGGCAATGCCGCGGCGGGCAGCCCGAGCATGAGCGCCAGCACGGGCGTCAGGACCACCAGCGCCAGGCCGGCGACGCACCAGTGCACCAGCAGCTTGATCAGTACCAGCAGCGCCAGCGGCTGGGGCGCCAGCAGCCAGTGTTCGAGGGAGCCATCCTGCCAGTCGCTGCGGAACAGCCCCTCCTGGCCCAGCAGCAAAGCCAGCAGCAGCGCGATCCACAGCAGGCCCGGGGCCAAGGTCGCCAGCGGGCGACTGTCCGCGCCCAGGGCCAGGGGAAACAGGGTGACCACCAGGGCGTGGA
>CAUQPA010000383.1:0-4818 GCA_963519325.1 uncultured Pseudomonas sp.
CCTTCCTGCAGCTGCCTACCACCACCAGGCCGGATGGCGGCCCGCGCTGGGCACAGCGTATCGAGGCCGAGATCGTTGCGCCCACCGGTCGCTACGATCGCGACCGGGCGATCAACCCGGGCAGTAACTTTTGGTCCTTCAATCCCTACTACGCCACCACCTATTGGCTGACCTCCCAGTGGTCGGTCACTGGGCGCTTCTGGTACCTGTGGAACGGTAAGAACGACCAGCCGCTGCGCAGCTTCGGCGATGTCTCCGACACCCAGGCCGGTCAGGCGGTGCATGCCAACTTCGCCACCCAATACGCGCTGAACGATCGGCTCAGCGTCGGCCTGAGCGGCTACTGGCTCAAGCAGATCACCGATACCCAGGTGGATGGGCATGACGTCAGCGGACGCCGCGAGAAGGTCTGGGCCTGGGGACCGGGTTTCACCTATGCCTTCTCCAGGCGGAACCTGATCACCGTCAACAGCTACGTCGAGCAGGACGCCGAGAACCGCACCGAGGGGCGCAAGTTCGTCGTCAACTTCCTGCACAAACTCTAGTGGGGTGGTGCAGACGTTCGCACAGGCATTGGCGAGTGCTCTCTTGGTCCTGGCTAGGCGCCACGCCGGGTCGTGGCAGGGCCATGGCGCGGGGTGGCGACGCCGCGAGGCCCGAAGAAGCACCGCCAGGATTGTCTGGATGACGTCTGAAACACCCCACTAGCGATCGATCGGGATGCCCCGGTTCGGCGGCGGCGGAGGCGCCGGCGGCTGGGGCTGCGCGGCCTGGGGATGGGGCACCATGTGCCAGGTCTCGTTGCGTGGACGGCGCTCGATGTAGATCGGCACTGGCTGGTAGATGATGCCGGAGCCGCGCACCTCGGTCTGCTGGCGCGAGCTGGAAGAGGACGACGAGCCACCGACCACGGTGATGTCGTCGACCGGACGCTGGCGGCTGGAGGTGGGCGCCGGCACCACGGTGACCTCGCGTGGGGCCGTGGCTGGAGGCGGCGTGGCGGGCTTGGGCGGCGGCGTGAAGCCGTTGCTGTCGGGCAGGCTCTGCAGGGGGATGGTGGTGATCTGGCTGGCGGTCGGGCAGGCGCCCTGGGTGTAGGTCGTCCGGCCCTGGTCGTCCACGCACTTGTAGACATCCTGGGCGGCCACCACGCCGCTCGCGAGCAGCAGACCATACAGCAACGCACGCATGATGAGGCCCTCCGGGCACTCGAATTGTCACCTGCAGGATACAAGATGGCCGCTACGGCTCCCAGGGCCACGCGGCCCTACTTCGCCCGGCTTCAGCTAATGGTCAGACTGTAAAGACTAGGCCTGGCTGGACGTGAGGCGTATAACATCCTGATACATTCAAATTCAGGACAGCGACGCGTGAAGTGGTTCGTTATCGGTGGTTTTTTTCTCTGTGTCTTGTACGTGCACCTGCGTGGCCGGGTGCGCCATCGTTTCCTGCGTCAGCTGAGTGATCACTCGACCTTCCTGGCCCCGCTCAACACCTTCATGTTCCTGACCTCGCGGGTGCCCAACGAGCCCTATCACGAGGTGGGGCGCTTTCCCGAACTCCAGGTGCTGCAGGACAACTGGCAGCTCATCCGCGACGAGGCGCTGGCCCTGTTGCGCGCCGGCCAGATCAAGAAATCCGCCGAGCACAACGACGCCGGCTTCAATTCCTTCTTCAAGAGCGGCTGGAAGCGCTTCTACCTGAAGTGGTACGGCGACAGCCACCCCTCCGCCATGCAGCTCTGCCCGCGCACCACCGAATTGCTGCGGGGCATCGGTACGGTCAAGGCGGCCATGTTCGCCGAACTGCCGCCGGGTTCGCGGCTGGTGCGGCATCGCGATCCCTATGGCGGCTCCCTGCGCTATCACCTGGGCCTGGCCACGCCCAACGATCCGCGCTGCTTCATCGAGGTGGACGGCCAGCGCTATCACTGGCGCGATGGCCAGGCGGTAGTGTTCGACGAGACCTTCATCCATTACGCCGAGAACACCACCGACCAGGATCGCATCATCCTGTTCTGCGACGTGGAGCGTCCGCTGCGCTATCGCTGGGCCGGGGCCTTCAATCGCTGGGTCAGCGGCACCCTGCTGGCCGCGGCTGCCTCGCCCAATGACGACAGCGACAGGACCGGTGGCCTCAACCGGGCCTTCAAGCATCTCTACCGCATCCGCCAGCGGGGCAAGGCGTTGAAGAAGCGCAACCGCTTCCGCTACTACCTCGAGCAGTGGCTGCTGCTGGCCGCGCTGGTCGGGGTAGTGATCTGGATCTAGCGGATCCTTTTCCTCCCCCGGGGTAGCGGTTCGACTTGACCGCAACGCGAATCGCCTTTAATACTGTATGCATATACAGATAGAGGCGATGGCCATGGACAACACCCCTGCAGGTTCGCCGGCATGAGCGGCAATGCCGGCCTGGCCCGGCTGTTCGAGGAGCGACGTCTCTGGAAGGGGCAGGCCAGCCCCGAGGCCCGGCGGAGCCGACAGCCCACCGGCGTCGCGGCTTTGGATGCCCATCTACCCGGGGCGGGATGGCCCGAGGCGGCCCTGACCGAAGTGTTGCTCGCCGGGCCAGGCCAGGGTGAACTGCGCCTGCTCTGGCCGACCCTGGCGCGATTGAGTCAGGCCGCCGAACGCATCGCCCTCATCGGGCCCCCGCTGCTGCCCTATGCCCTGGCCTGGCAGGCGGCGGGAGTGGCGCTGGAGTCGCTGGTGGTGATCCGCGCCCAGGGCGCCGAGGTGCTCTGGGCTGCCGAGCAATGCCTGCGCTCCGGCTGTTTCGGTGCGGTGCTCTGCTGGCCCGAGCGGGCCGACGATCGTCAGCTGCGCCGTTTGCAGGTCGCCGCCGAAAGCGGTCGCACCCTGGCCTTCGCCCTGCGTCCGGCCGCCGCCTTGGGCAATCCCTCACCGGCCGCCTTGCGGCTGGAACTCAAGGCCTCCCTCGAACGGCTGCACGTCCACAAGTGCCGGGGCGGTCAACCCGCGGTGCTCAGCCTGGCCGGCGGCGCTTGAGCTTGCCATGCGCTGGGCCTGCATTCTCTTTCCGCAGCTGGCGCTGGATGCCGTGCTGCGGCGCCATCCACAGCCGGAGCGGCCGCTGGTACTGCTCTCCGGACCGCCCCAGCGTCGCCTGCTCCAGGCGGTCAATCCGGCTGCGCGGGCCCTGGGGCTGCGTCCCGGCCTGACGCTGGCCGCCGCCCAGGCACTGACTCGCGACTTCGAGCAGCAGGAGCACGATCCGGCGCTCATCGAGACGGCCGAGGCGCTGTTGGCGGCCTGGGGTTATGGTTTCAGTTCCCAGGTCAGCCGCCACTATCCCCGGGCCCTGCTGCTGGAAGTGCAGTCCAGCTTGCCGCTGCTGGGTCCTTGGCCGCGGCTGGAGCGGCGCCTGCGCCAGGAGCTTCAGGCCCTGGGCTTTCGCCATCGGTTGGCGCTGGCGCCCAATCCGGTGGCGGCGCGGATGCTGACCAACGTTGCCGATGGCCTGGCCGCCTCCCTGGACGACCTGCCGCTTCTGCTCGACCGCCTGCCCGTGGAGCGGGCCGGGTTCCTCCCGCAGCAGGCCCAGGCGCTGGCGCGCATGGGCATTCGCCGGCTGGAGCAGTTGCAGGCCTTGCCCCGGGCCGCCCTGGCCCGGCGCTTCGCCCCGGAGCTGCTGCAACAGCTGGATCTGCTGCGCGGCAGTCGCAGCCTGGCGCTGGAGTTCTACCGGCCGCCCGATCGTTTCGTGGCGCGCGTGGAGCTCAATTTCGAGGTCGAGTCCCACCAGGCGCTGCTGTTCCCGCTGCGCCGCCTCACCGCCGACCTGGCCGTCTGGCTGGCCAGCCGCGACCGCGGCGTGCAACGTTTCCTGCTGTGGCTGGAGCATCGCCAGGGCCCGGCCACGACGCTCACCATAGGGTTGCTGGCCCCCGAACGCGATGCCGCGCTGCTGTTCGAATTCGCCCGTGGCCGGCTCGAACAGCTGCAGGTGGTGGCGCCGGTCCTGGCACTGCGCCTGGAAAGCGAAGAGTTGCCGCTCTTCGTGCCCGAGCGCCATGGCCTGTTCGATGAACGACCGGCCCAGGCGGTGGGCTGGGAGGTGTTGCGCGAGCGGCTGCGCGCCCGGCTGGGCGAGGACGCGGTGCTCGGCCTCGGCATCCAGGCGGATCATCGACCCGAGCGAGCCCTGGTCTGGCGCCATGAAGGCCGCCTGGACAGCAGGCTGCCCGGCTTGCGTCCGGGCTGGCTGCTCAGCGAACCGCGCTCGCTCGAAGGGCAACCGCGGCGGGTGCTCGCCGGCCCCGAACGTATCGAGAGTGGTTGGTGGGACGGTGGTGACCAGCGCCGCGACTACTACCGCATCGAGGTGGCCGATGGCCGCCAGGCCTGGGCCTTTCGGCGTTACGGCGAAGAGGAACCCTGGTGGATCCAGGGCTGGTTCGCATGAGCGGCTATGCCGAATTGCATTGCCTGTCGAATTTCAGTTTCCAGCGTGGGGCCTCCAGCGCCCTCGAGTTGTTCGAACGGGCCAAGGCGCTGGGCTACCGGGCGCTGGCCATCACCGACGAATGCACCCTGAGCGGTATCGTCCGCGCCTGGCAGGCGGCGCGCCAGGTCGGCTTGCCCCTCATCGTCGGCAGCGAGCTGGTCCTCGACGATGGCCTGCACCTGGTGCTGCTGGTAGAGGACCTGCAGGGCTACGCGACCCTCTGCGCCCTGATCACCCGGGCACGCCGCCCCGCCCACAAGGTCCTCTACCCGCTCACCCGCCCCCACCAGCTCCAACAGGACCCCGGGCTGATGCAGAACAGGCTGCAGCGCCACCAGCCTGCCCACGAGG
>CAUQPA010000384.1:0-4809 GCA_963519325.1 uncultured Pseudomonas sp.
GCACCCCGGCGGCCAGGCCGTTCTCGGCGTGGCCCGGGTGGGCGAAGGCCAGCGCCGGGGTGAGCAGCAGGGCGGCGGTGGCGAGGATCTTGGTGTGTTTCATGGCGGCTCCTTGAGGGGTGATGCTGGGGTCAGGCGGCGGTCAACAGGCCCTGCTTCTCGATGAAGGCGATGATCTCGTCCAGGCCCTCGCCGGTCTTCTGGTTGCTGAAGACGAAGGGCTTGTCGCCACGCATCTTGCGGGTGTCGCGATCCATCACCTCCAGGGAGGCACCGACCATCTCGGCCAGGTCGACCTTGTTGATCACCAGCAGGTCCGACTTACAGATGCCGGGGCCGCCCTTGCGCGGCAGCTTGTCGCCAGCCGAGACGTCGATGACATAGAGGGTCAGGTCGGAGAGCTCCGGGCTGAAGGTGGCGGAGAGGTTGTCGCCACCGGATTCCACCAGGATCAGGTCCAGGCCTGGGAAGCGCCGGTTGAGCTGGTCGACTGCCTCCAGGTTGATGGAGGCATCTTCGCGGATGGCGGTGTGCGGGCAGCCGCCGGTCTCCACGCCGAGGATGCGCTCGGGCGCCAGGGCCTCGTTGCGCACCAGGAAGTCGGCGTCCTCGCGGGTATAGATGTCGTTGGTCACCACCGCCAGGTTGTAGCGCTCGCGCAGGGCGCGGCAGAGGGCCAGGGTGAGGGCGGTCTTGCCGGAGCCGACCGGTCCGCCGATACCGACGCGCAGGGGTTGGGTATTCATCAGGGGATCTCCTAGGAACGGAACAGGCGGCTGTACTGCCGCTCGTGGGCCATGCTGGTGAGGGCGACGCCGAAGGGGGCGCCGCCCCAGGCCGCTTCGGGCAGGTCTGCGGCCTGCTCGGCGACGGCGGCCAGGGTCGGCAGCAGGATGGAAGTGAGGCGCTGGGCGGCTTGCTGGCCCAGCGGCAGGGTTTTCATCAGCACCGCCAGCTGGTTCTCCAGCCAGGTCCACAGCCAGGCATCCAGCGCGGCGCGCGGCGCTATGTGCCAGGCGCGGGCGGCCAGCGCCCAGCCCAGGGCGAAGGTCGGAGCCAGGTCGGCCAGCAGGCTGCGACTCTCGTCGTCCAGCTCCGGCAGGCCGAGCAGCAGTTGCGCCAGGGAGTAGCCGGTCTGGCGGCTTTCCAGCTGGAATTCTGCGGTCTCGCGGCTGGCCCTGTGGCGGTCGGCCAGTTCGCTCAGGCGCGGCCAGTCGCCTGCCGAGGCCGCGGCGCAATGGGCCAGCAGCAAGGGCGCCTCGAACCGTGCCAGATTGAGTTCGAGGTTGTCGCGCAGCCAGACCTCGGCGTCCGCCGTGGTGCGGATCAGGCCGC
The DNA here is from genome assembly GCA_963519325.1 of uncultured Pseudomonas sp. Classification (GTDB taxonomy): domain Bacteria; phylum Pseudomonadota; class Gammaproteobacteria; order Pseudomonadales; family Pseudomonadaceae; genus Chryseomonas. Next base: position 1,336 of record CAUQPA010000384.1, read on the forward strand.
TGTCGATGGCCAGCTCCAGGCCCTGGGAATAGCTGTAGCCACCGATGGGCAACTGGGGGCTGGCCAGGCGCAGCAGGGCGAAGGGCGGACTCACGGGCGGACGCCGAACTGGTGCAGCTTGGGTGCGTAGTTGAAGCCTTCCTCGCCGTGGTGCGAGTGGTGATGGCCGCCACCGTAGGCGCCATGCTCGGGCTGGAAGCCGGCCTCGATCTCGCTGACCTGGGCGCCCAGCTGTTCCAGCATGGCCTTGAGCACATAGTCGTCCAGCAGTCGCAGCCAGCCGTCGCCGATCTGCAGCGCCACATGGCGATTGCCCAGGTGGTAGGCGGCGCGGGTCAGCTCGAAGGCGCTGGCGCAGGTGACGTGCAGCAGTTTTTCCGGGCGGGCGACGACCCGCACGATGCGGCCGTCCCGCGCCTCGAGACAGTCGCCATCGGCCAGTGGCGGTTGCCCGCGTTCGAGAAACAGGCCGACGTCTTCGCCGGCACTGGTGGTGGCTCTCAGGCGACTCTTGCTACGGGCGTCATAGGTGAGGTGGAGTTCGGCGTCCCAGGTATCCCGGGGCGCGCAGCGGCTTTGGACGACCAGCATGGCAGGACTCTTGGCAGTTTTGCCCAGCATCCCAGCAAGGGGCCTGCCAAGCCAGGCAATTCACTTGCTTCTGGGGCAGCGATTCCTGACCAGACGTTCAGGTTGCTCTTATTTGGTGCGCCATTGCCGTCGCCAGCAGCTCCATGCGCTCTTTTGGGGCGTCAGTCCGCTCGCTGCGCCGCCAATGCTTGCTGCCGATCAGGATCAGCTTGAGCTGCTGCACCATCTTCGCCGCTGGCCAGAGGTGCCGCGGCGTCGCGGCCGGTGGTGGATCGATCAGCTCCGGGAGCGTGGCGAACACCGTCTTCACCACCAAGTCGGCGAGGACATCGATCTGCGTCGCCGTCAGTTGCGGCAGCCGACCCAGGGTGAGCAGGTCGCGCGCCAGGTCCTGGGTGATGCGCTGGCGCAGGTCGGCGATGGCCTGGCGCACGGCCAGGGAGCCGCCATACTGCTCGCGGGCGAGAAAGAGGAACTGATCGCGGTTGTCGGCCACGGCGCCGAGAAAGATCTCCACCGAGGCTTCGATCATGCCGCGCTGCTGCAGCTCATGGTGCCGCACCTGGCGCAGGGCGTCGCGGAAGGTGTCGCCCACCTCCGCCACCAGCGCCAGGCCAAAGCTTTCCATGTCGGCGAAGTGGCGATAGAAGCCCGCCGGTACGATCCCCGCCTGGCGGCTCACCTCGCGCAGGCTGAGACTGCCGAAGCCGCGGCCGCTGTTCATCAACAGGCGTGCCGACTCCAGCAGCGCCTGGCGCGTTTGCAGCTTCTGCTGGGCACGGATCGACATGGGGACATTCCAGGGGGCGAGGCGGCACTGTAGCAAAGGATGCCCTTGCTGACTGCAAGGCTTTCGCGTGACCGCCGGGTGGTAGTCTCTGGCCCGAGCCTTGCCTTGAGAGCCCCATGAATCTCGACAACCGCATCAAGTTCCGGCACCTGCTGTGCTTTCTGGAGATCGCCCAGCAGCGCAGCTTCGCCAAGGCCGCCGATGCCATCGCCGTGTCCCAGCCGGCCATTTCCAAGACCATCCGCGAGCTCGAGGAGATTCTCGAGGTGCGGCTGTTCGAGCGCGGCAAGGGTGAGGTCGTGCCGACCGCCGCGGGCTTGCTGTTCCTGCGCCATGCCGGACCCTGCGTGCAGGCGCTGCGCGAGGGGATGCAACTGGTGCGCGGCGGCGAGGCGGGCGGCCTGGTACGGGTCGGCGTGCTCTCGACGGTGGAAAGCCAGGTGTTGCCCGAGGTGCTGGCGCGGCTGCACGACCGCCACCGCCAGCTCATCGTCAATGTCGCCACCGGTCCCAGTGCCTACCTGCTGGGCCAGCTGCGGGTCGGCGACCTGGATCTGGTGGTCGGCCGCATGACCGACAGCCCCGACATCCACGGCCTCCAGTTCGAGCATCTCTATACCGAAGCCTTGACCCTGGTGGTCCGGCCGGGTCATCCGTTGAGCCAGGTCCTGCCGGCCGACCGGGCGACCCTGGCACGCTATCCCCTGGTGCTGCCGCTGCCCGGTACCACCATTCGCCGCCACGCCGAGAGCCTGTTCGTGCAATGCGGCATCCCGCTCAGCGCCCAGCGCCTGGAAACCCTGTCGCCGACGCTGAGCCGGCAGTACGTGCGGCAGAGCGATGCCCTGTGGATCGCCCCGCTCGATGCGGTCCGCCGTGACCTGGCGACGGGCGAGCTGGTGGAGGTGAGTCTCGGCGTACGGGAGGCGGGCGGCTCGGTGGGCATCTGCCGCAATGGCAGCCTGCCTCTGTCGCTGGCGATGGAGCGCTTCTGTGCCGTGCTGCGCGAGGTTGCCGCCGAACTTACCCATAACCATTAGGTTATGGGTCGTGGCGCAGCTTTCAATTCAGCCAGACGGCGCCCTGAGCCACACTGGAATCGGTCCTCCTGGCCCTGATTCTTCCGTGGAGCATTCCAATGCATAACAAGCCCCACGACGTACGCTACGTCGCCCGTGATCGCGCCTGGCATCCCCAGGCCTATACCCCCGCCTACAAGTCGTCCATTCCGCGCTCGCCGCGCCAGGCGCTGGTCAGCCTGCAGCACCAGACCGCCTCCGAGCGGACCGGCCCGGATTTCTCGCGGCTGCCCCTGGGCCCGCACGACAACGACCTGCTGCTCAACTTCGGTACCGGCCAGTTGCCCCAGGGCGAGCGCATCGTGCTGTTCGGTACCCTGCGCGACCAGTTCGGCAAGCCGGTGCCCAATTCCCTAGTGGAGATCTGGCAGGCCAATGCCGGTGGCCGCTACCGGCACAAGAACGACGTCTACCTGGCGCCGCTCGACCCCCACTTCGGCGGCGTCGGCCGCACCCGTACCGACAGCCAGGGCAACTACGTCTTCCGCACCATCCGCCCGGGCCCCTATCCCTGGCGCAATGGTAGCAACGACTGGCGCCCGGCGCACATCCACGTCTCGGTCATGGGCCCGGCCATCGCGACCCGGCTGATCACCCAGCTGTACTTCGAGGGCGATCCGCTGATCCCGCTGTGCCCCATCGTCAAGGCCATCGCCAATCCCGATGCCGTGCAGACCCTCATCGCCCGCCTGGACATGAGCATGGCCAATCCCATGGACTGCCTGGCCTATCGCTTCGACATCGTCACCCGCGGCGCGCGGCAGACGTTCTTCGAACACCACTGAGGACGCGCAGATGACGCCCAATCGCCAAGACCTGCTGCCGGAAACCCCCTCCCAGACCGCCGGCCCCTATGTGCACATCGGCCTGGCCCTGGCAGCGGCCGGCAACCCCACCCGCGACGTCGAGATCTGGAACGAACTGGCCAAGCCCGGCGCCCCCGGCGAGCACATCCTGCTCACCGGCCAGGTGTTCGACGGCAATGGCAACCTGGTGCGCGACTCCTTCCTGGAG
>CAUQPA010000385.1:0-4799 GCA_963519325.1 uncultured Pseudomonas sp.
TGGGCTTCGCTGCGCTCAACCCAACCTACGGCGCGATTTCCCACAACTCCTCTTCATCGATTCCCAAGGCTGCCAACTCCGCCCGGCGCAGGGGTTCGTCCTGGGCGAGGAAGAACTCGTCCAGCTGCGGCGGCGCCACACCGCTGGCCAGGAGCAGGGCGTGGGCCTGGCCGCGGTGGTGCAACTGGTGGACGAAGAGGTGTTGCAGGGTCCGGTCGACCCGTTCTCGCACCGCGCCGGTGGCGCGGGGAAGGGTGATGAGCTGGGTCAGCCGCGCCGGTTCGAGCGCGCGGCACAGGGCGATCAGCCGCTGGTCGCTGGCGGCCTGGGCCGCGCTCAGCGTGGCCAGGTCCGGCCAGAGCTGATCGCGATAGGGCCGAGGCTGCCCATGCAGGGCGTCCAGGTAGAAGCCGTCGACATCCAGCAGGTGGGTGAGCAAGGCCCAGAGCGAGCCGAAGAAGGCCGCCGGCTGAGCGGCCTGTAAAGCAGCGGCCGGTAGCTCGGCACAGGCCGCGAGCAGCCGGTGATTGGACCAGCGCGCATTGCAGGCCTGGGCCAGGAGCTGGGTGGTGGGCATGGAGCTTTCCTCGGCCGAGTGCTTGGACACCTACTGTAACCCGAGCAGATGTGCGGGGCGTCGCAGCCTGGCTCGCCCTGCTGTTGAGGCCCTGGCGGCGCTTTGCCATGCTCCGCCGCTGCCATCACTCTGCAAGGAAGCCTGAGATGCGAAGCCTTTCGCGACGGTTCGGCCTAGGTCTGGCGCTGGGCCTGCTGTGGATGGGCGCGGCGCGGGCCGCCGAGCCCGTGGCCCTGCCCGAGTTGCCCTATATCCCCCTGGGCGTGGTCGGCCACGACAACAACGCCGCCTATCCCGATGCGCAGATGGAGCGGCGGCTGCAGCTGCTCGACCGCTACAACCTGCGCAGCTATCGCTCCGGCGAATTCCTGCTGCTCGATCTGCCGCGGCTGGATCGCCTGGTGGCCCTGGCCCGCCAATACCGCATCACCCTGAGGCCGGTGATCACCCAGCAGCTGACCCAGGCCCAGGCCTATGCCCTGGCCAAGCGCTACGCCCAGGACATCAAGATCTGGGAGATCGGCAACGAACAGGATTATTCCCGGGTCGGCGCCGGGATTCGCATCAGCCGGCTGGTGGACATCTACCGGGGCATCCGTCGAGCGTCCGACGAACTGGGCGCCGGCCTCGAGACCACCATCAACGTGATGTCCTGTAACCCCCACGACACCGGCCCCAAGGCGCGTTGCCCCAACCAGCCGCAGGGCTCCCTGTGGTTCCTCGACCAGGCCAAGGCCGCCGGCTTCGACTTCGACCACATCAGCTTCCACTACTACCCGCACTACCACGACCGTGGCCGCTGGATGGACCTCTACCTGGGCCAGATGCGCGCCATGGCGGAAAAGTACCGGACCCGGATCTTCTTCAACGAGGTCAACTGCGGCGAGATCTACAGCGGCAGCACCGATGGCGGCCGGCCCGGTGACCGTGGCTGCCACGACAGCCTCGAGGCCATCCTGTCCGAACTCAATGGCCGTTACCGCGACGTCGTACGGGAGATCAACGTCTACGAATTGCTCGACGAACCGACCCATCCGGTTCCCCACGAGCGGCACTTCGGTCTGATGTACGACCTGGATCGACCAAAACCGGTCATGGCGTTGATCCGGCGCTATGCCGGGGCACCCTGAGGCGCCAGAAAGCGGGCGAGCCTGACTCTGAGCCTTGATCTGTCTCGCGCGTGACCACGCGGTCACCGATAGACGGTAGCTAAAGTGCCATCATCGGCACCGTACATCTGGCAAAACGCCGCGTTCACCCCTGCTCGATGATGGCACGGGTTCTTATTGGTCTACCGCTTGCACTAGGCTTTGCAGGTGTCGGGGAAACGATCTTCTCCGGCAGTTTTCCTGCTGTACCGAGGTGGGATGCACGGATCGAATCGCGCACCTCGGCCTATCTGGTTCCTTTGCATGACAATCCTTAGCTCTATCTCTCGCCGCCTGCCGCGTCAGGCGCTGCTCTTGCCTGCCCTGTTCGCCACCGCTTCGCTCGCCACCTCCGCCCAGGCCGTTGACCTGGTCGGTCTCAACTTCTCCGGCGCCACCTTCGCCGCCCAGGTACTGCCCGGTGTCAACGACCGCAACTTCATCTTCCCGGCCGAAAGCCATTTCCAGCAGTGGAGCGCCAGGGGCGTGAAACTGGTGCGCTTCCCCATCCTCTGGGAGCGCCTGCAACCGTCCATGGGGGTCAATCTCGATCCCACCTACGCCGGCCTGATCGATCGCACCCTGGGCTATGCCCAGAAGTACGGCGTCAAGGTCATCCTCGATCTGCACAACTACGCCCGCTACCAAGGCAAGGTCATCGGCGCGGGCGAAGTGCCCTACGAGGCCTTCCAGAATCTCATGACCCGTGTCGCCCAGCGCTGGGGCACCCATGCCGCACTGTACGGCTACGACATCATGAACGAGCCCCACGACGCCGTGAGCAACTGGCCGACCGCCGCCCAGTACGGCATCAATGGCGTGCGCGTGGCCGATTCGACCCATCCGATCTTCATCGAGGGCAACGGCTGGGCCGATACCACCCGCTGGCCGCAGTGGAACGATGCCCTGCTCAAGCTGACCGACCCGGCCAACAACCTGGTCTTCATGGCCCAAGCCTTCTTCGATACCAATCTGAACGTGGCGAGCCTGGCATCGAGCTATGGCGTCGACCGCCTCAAGCCCTTCGTCTCCTGGCTCAAGACCAACAACAAGCGCGGCTTCATCGGCGGCTTCGGCGTACCGGATACGGATGCGCGCTGGTTGCCGATCCTCGACGCCATGCTGGCCTACCTGAAGCAGAACTGCATTCCGGCCACCTACTGGGCCGCCGGCCCGGGCTGGGGTACCTACAACCAGGCGGTCGAGCCGATCAACGGCAAGGACCGTCCGCAGTGGGCGGTACTCGCCAAGTACCTCGACAAGGACAGCTGCAGCGGCATCGGCCCGCAGGTGACCCCGTCCGCCACAACCCCGGCCAAGACCGAGACCGCTACCGGCGGGGCGACCGCGGGCAACACCGGCGGCACGGGTACTACCGGCACCACCACGGGTACCACCACCGGCGCCACGCCTGCCACCGGCACCGGTACTACCGGGGGCACCACGGGGACCGGCGCGAGCACGGGAGGCACTACGGCTACCACCGGAACCGCGGCCAACGCCACGACCTCGTCCAAGCTGACCACCGTCGAGCAGCTCTACCTGGCCTACTACGGGCGGGCGGCCGATGCCGGCGGCCTGAACTACTGGGCCTCGCGCCTGGCCAGCGATATGAGCGTCGAGCAACTGGCGGCCACCTTCGCCGCCAACAGCGAATCCACCGCGCTCTATGGCTCCCTGAGTGGCGCAGCCCTGGTCAACCAGGTCTACCAGACCCTCTTCGGACGGAGCGCCGACAGCAGTGGCAGCGCCTACTGGACCAGTCGCCTGGCCAATGGCGTGACCTCGCGCGCCAACCTGCCGCTGGAGATCATGCGTAGCAGCGCGGGTGACGACAAGACCGCCTTCGACAAGAAGGTGAGCACGGCCCTGGCCCAGGGCAGCAGCACGACCACGCCGGTGGCCAGTGCGCAACCGGTGCAGAACGTGGTCCAGCCGGTGCAGTCCGGTACCGTCTCCTCGGCGCCCCTGACCGGCTATGCCAACATCCCGCTGGGGGTGGTGGGTCACGACAACAGCGACGCCTATCCGGATGCGGAGATGGAAGCCCGTCTGCAGTTGCTGGCGGCGCGCAACCTGCGCACCTATCGTTCCGGCGAGTACCTGGTGACCAACTTCGACCGGCTGGATCGGCTGGTGACCCTGGCACGCAAGTACAACATCACCCTGCGGCCGGTGATCACCCACAAGCTGAGCCAGGCACAGGCCTACACCCTGGCCAAGCGCTACGCCAAGGACATCAAGATCTGGGAGATCGGCAACGAGCAGGACTATGCCAAGGCCGGTGCGCAGGACCGCATCAACGTCCTGGTCGGCATCTACCGCGGCATCAAGCAGGCCTCGGACGAACTGGGCGCCAACCTCAAGACCACCATCAACGTGATGGCCTGCAACTCGGACGACAAGACCGCCACCTCACGCTGCCCGGGTGATCGCAACGGCGCCATGTGGTTCCTCGACCAGGCCAAGGCGTCGGGCTTCAACTTCGACTACGTGAGCTTCCACTACTACCCCTACTTCGACGACAAGGGTTACTGGATGGACATGTACCTGGGGCAGATGCGCGCCATGGCCACCAAGTACAAGACCAAGGTGTTCTTCAACGAGATGAACTGCGGCAACGTCTACCAGGGCAACACCGACGGCGGTCGCGCCGGCGACCAGGCCTGCTACGACAGCGTCAAGCAGATGCTCACGGTGCTCAACACCAGCTACAAGGACGTGGTGGCCGAGATCAACGTCTACGAATTGCTCGACGAGCCGAACAACCCGGTGGTCCACGAGCGGCACTTCGGGATGATGTATGACCTCAAGCGTCCCAAGCCGATCTTCGACATGGTGACCAGCTTCGCCAAGTAAGGCGGAGCGACAACTGCACCGCCCCCGCTGCCTGACAGGTAGCGGGGGCGGTGTCGTTTTGGGGATGGCTTGGCCTGCTGCTTGGCGGGTGCGGAGTAGGGCGCGCCCTCACCCCAGCCCTCTCCCGGAGGGAGAGGGGGTGGATCGGCGTGGATGGATGCTTTGGCAGGCACCTGAAGCTGGAATTAGCAGGGCTGCTGTTCGCTCCCTTCTCC
>CAUQPA010000386.1:0-4781 GCA_963519325.1 uncultured Pseudomonas sp.
AGCCGGCTGCACCAGGGCATCGACCGCCGCGACGGCGTCCACGCCGGGACGGACCAACCCCTCCTCACCCAGCAGCGGCGCGGCGCCCTTGAGCGCGGCGACGAACTGCGGCCCAGGCAGTGGCTGGCTGAAATCTGTCCGCTCGAGCTGGCGCTGAGCCACCTCCAACGGCAGGCCGGAGGCCTTGGCCAGCAATGCGGCGGTCTCCTGCGGATGGGCCAGGGTCCAGTGCCGGGCGTCCTCATAGGCGCTCAAGACTGCCTTGACCAGTTCCGGCTGGGCCTTGGCGAAGGCCTCGGTAGTGCTCAGCACGCCATAGCTGTTGAAGTCGAGATTGCGATAGAGCAGCCGGGAGCCCGCCTGCAACTCGCTGGCGGCCATGTGCGGATCGAGCCCGGCCCAGGCGTCCACCTGACCACGCTCCAGGGCGACGCGACCCTCCGGGTGCTGCAGGTGGACGATCTCCACGTCACCCTTCTTCAGGCCCGCCTCGCGCAGGCTACGCAAGAGGAACAGATAGGGATCGGTGCCCTTGGTGGCGGCGATCTTCTTGCCCTTGAGGTCGGCCAGCGACTTGAGCGGCGAGTCCTTGGGCACCACCAGCGCCGTCCACTCCGGGCGACTGGCGAGATACAGCGTCTCGATGGGTGCGCCATTGGCACGACTGAGCAAGGCGGCGAGCCCAGCGGTGGAAGCGAAGTCGGTACTGCCGCTGTTGAGGTACTCCAGGGAACGGTTGCTGCCCTGGCTGAACACCCAGCGTACGGCAATGCCTTGGTCGGCCAGGCGTTTTTCCAGCAGCCCCTGCTCCTTGAGCACCAGGCTGGTGGGCGCGTAATAGGCGTAGTCCAGGCGGACTTCCTTGGGCGGCGCGGCCTGGGCCAACAGGGCGCTACCCAGCAGGGCGAGGCTCGCGGCCCAGCGCAGGGTGGTCTTGTGCATGATGAACTCCTTGTCGTCTAGCGTGCGGTCACGGGGGTGGCGGGGGTCCAGAGGTCCACGGCGCCGGTGTCCACGGCCGTGGGCAGCAGCTTGGCGCGGTAGAAGGCGTCGGCGATGCGCTGCTGCTCGCCGAGGGCGGCGCGACTCACCGGCTGGACGTCGTAGCTGCGGCGACTGTTGGCCAGCTCGACGGTGGCCTGGTCCAGGCGGCCCCATTGGGGACCGAGAAGGCGGGCCGCCTCGGCTGGGTGCTGCTTCACCCACTGGCCGGTCCGCTGCAATTCAGCGAACACCAGGGCCAGCACCTCGGGATGGGCCTGGGCATAGGGCGTGGCAGCCAGGTAGTAGCGCTGGTAGCTGGCCAGGCCTTCACCGGAGGCGAGGATGCGCACCTGCTGCTGGCGCTGGGCACTGGCGACGAAGGGCTCCCAGGTCACCCAGGCGTCCACCTTGCCGTTCTCCAGGGCGGCGCGGCCGTCGGCGGGGGTGAGATAGGCTGGCTGGATATCGGCGAAGGTCAGGCCGGCTTTCTGCAGCGCGGCGATCAGCAGGTAGTGGCTGCCCGCCGCCTTGGTCACGGCCACCCGCTTGCCCTTGAGATCGCCCAGCGACTTCAGCGGCGAACCCTCGGGCAACACGATGGCCTGGGCCTGGGGCGACGGTGTTTCCCGGGCGAAATAGGTGAGCTTAGCGCCCGCCGCCTGGGCGAACACCGGCACGGTGTCGGCCACGTCGGCGGAGAGATCGACGTTGCCGACGTTGAGCGACTCCAGCAGCGGCAGGCCGCTGGAGAATTCATGCCAGCTGAGGGTGATGCCCTTGGCCGCCAGATCCCGCTCCAGGGTGCCCTGCTCCTTGAGCAGCACCAGCAGGGCGGACGACTTCTGGTAACCGATGCGCAGCGCGGTATCAGCCTGAACGGCGCCGGCGAGTCCCAGCAGACCCAGGACGAACAGGCCCTGCCGCAGGCAGGAGCCGAGGGAGAACCGAATGGCGGGCATGGATTCCTCGAAACATGGCGAACTGATATCCGACCACGATAAGGAATATGCGCAGGCTGTCTTAATATCGATTTGGAATTTGGTTAGAGGGGGCTGCAGCGGCGCACCCGTCCTAACGTTATTCCCAAAGGCTATTTAAAGACAGGCATTCCCTGAGGCTAACGTATAACACCGGACCACCGGACCTCTCCCTTCGCCTTCACGCTGAGGTTTCCATGGCTGTACTCCGGACTCTTTTACCCCTGCGGGCGCCCGCCCCATGAATGCGCCTGCCAAGCAGGTGTTGCTCAACGCCTTCAACATGAATACCGTGGGCCATATCAACCATGGCCTCTGGACCCATCCGCGTGACACCTCCACCGCCTACCACACCCTGGGTTACTGGACCGAGCTGGCCCGGTTGCTGGAGCGCGGCCTGTTCGATGGCCTGTTCATCGCCGACATCCTCGGCGTCTACGACGTCTATGGCGGCAATGTCGACCTCACCCTGCGCGAATCCATCCAGCTGCCGGTCAACGATCCCTTCCTGCTGGTCTCGGCCATGGCCGCTGCCACCCGGCACCTCGGCTTCGGCCTGACCGCCAACCTCACCTACGAGCCGCCCTACCCCTTCGCCCGGCGCCTGTCCACCCTGGACCACCTGAGCGACGGCCGCGTCGGCTGGAACATCGTCACCGGCTATCTCGACAGCGCCGCCCGGGCCATGGGCCTGGACCGGCAGATCGCCCACGACCGCCGCTACGACCAGGCCGACGAATACCTGGAAGTACTCTACAAACTGCTCGAAGGCAGCTGGGCCGACGATGCCGTGGTCGGCGACCGCGCGGGCCGTATCTATGCCCGCCCCGAGCGGGTGCGCAAGGTCGTGCACCATGGCGAATTCTTCGACGTCGAGGGCTACCACCTCTGCGAACCCTCGCGCCAGCGCACCCCGGTGCTGTTCCAGGCCGGCTCCTCGGATCGCGGCCTGGCCTTCGCCGGACGCCATGCGGAGTGCGTGTTCATCTCCGGACAGGACCCGGCCGCCACCCGCGCCCAGGTCGAGCGGGTGCGCGGCGCAGCGGTGGCCGCCGGGCGTGACGCGGCGGACGTCAAGTTGTTCATGGGCATCACCGTGATCGTCGCCCCCACCGCCGCCGAGGCCCGCGACAAGCACGCCGAGTACCTCCGCTATGCCAGCCCCGAGGCCGGCGTCGCCCACCACGCCGCCTCGGTGGGCATAGACCTCGCCGCCTATGGCCTGGATGAACCCATTCGCCCGCAACAGACCGAGGCCATCGAATCGGCGCTCAAGCGCCTGGTGGCCAAGGACGCCGGCTGGACCCGGCGCAAGCTGCTGGAGCAGCACGCCCTGGGCGGGCGCTACACCGCCATCGTCGGCGATCCCCAGCAGGTGGCCGACGCCCTGCTCGGCTGGATCGACGAGACCGGCCTGGACGGTTTCAACCTGGCCCGCACCGTCACCCCGGAGTGCTACGGCGACTTCATCGACCTGGTGATCCCGGAGTTGCAGAGCCGGGGTCGCTACAAGACCGCCTACGCCGAGGGCAGCTTCAGGCAGAAGCTGTTCGGCCGCGGCGACCGCCTCGATTCCCGCCACTTCGGCACCCGTTTCCGCCAGGACTGACCCTTCAAGGACGCCCCATGACCCGCCTCAAACCCCTGTTCTTCGCCCTCGGCCTGTTCAGCACCGCCGTCTTCGCCGCCCCACTCAAGATCGGCACCACCGCCGCCTTTGCCCCGCCCCTGGAAGTGGCAGTGCAGGAGGCCAAGGCCGCCGGCGTGGACGTGGAGATCGTCGAATTCAGCGACTGGATCGCCCCCAATACCAGCCTCGCCAACCGCGACATCGACGCTAACTACTACCAGCACATCCCCTTCCTGGAGAACGCCAAGCGCACGGCTGGCTACGACCTGGTGGCGGTGGCGCCGGGGATCATCAACAACGTCGGCCTCTACTCGAAGAAGTACCGGACGCTGGCCGAGGTCCCCAAGGGCGCCCGGGTGGCCATCGCCAACGACGCCATCAATGGCGGTCGCGGCCTGCTGCTGCTGGAGAAGGCGGGCTTCATCACCCTCAAGCCTGGCGTCGGCTACCACGCGACGCTGGCCGACATCACCGGCAATCCGCGGGACATCCAGATCGTCGAACTGGAAGCCGTGCAGCTGGCCCGCTCGCTGGACGACGTCGATGTGGCCCAGGGCTATCCGCACTACCTGCGCCTGGCCAAGACCATCGACCCCAACCAGGCGCTGCTCTTCGATGGCCTCGACCACCCCGAGTACGTCATCCAGTTCGTCGCCCGGCCGGACAACAAGGACGATCCACGCCTGGCCAAGCTGATCGACCTCTACCAGCACTCGCCCAAGGTCCGCGCCGCCCTCGACCAGGCCTACGGCAAGCTCTATCAGCCGGGCTGGAAGGACTAAGGTCTGGCTAGAACTGGAAGCGCTGCAGCATCCGCTGCAATTCGCCCGAGGTGCCGCTCAACTCATCGATGGCGCTGCCGACCTGGGACGAGGCGTCCGAATTACGCACCGACAGGTCGCGGATGTTCACCAGGTTGCGGTCGATTTCCCGAGCGACCTGGGCCTGTTCCTCGGCGGCGCTGGCGATTACCAGGTTGCGCTCGTGGATGGCGAGGATCGCCTGGTTGATGTCGTCCAGCGCCTGGCCACTGGCCTCGGCGCTGGTGAGGCTCTCGCCCACCTGGCGCGTGCCGCTCTGCATGGCATCCACCGCCTGACGGGTACCGTGCTGGATCCGCGAGACCATCTGTTCGATCTCGGCGGTGGAGCTCTGGGGCCGGCCAGCCAGGGCGCGCACCGCGTCGGCGA
>CAUQPA010000387.1:0-4764 GCA_963519325.1 uncultured Pseudomonas sp.
GGTTCCAGGCGCAAGAAGCGATCGAGACGGCAGGCCCGTAGGGGCATGCCCGTCGGAGCAGACCCGGCATTATAGCGAGAGCCGTTCGCCCTCCGCCGCCGACGCGGCAAAGCGACGCACCATCCGCCGGGTCCGCTGTCCCAAGGCTTTCGTACTGCCAACCAGGAGAACACCATGACCTTTCCCCTACGCCCGCTCGTACTGGGTGCCGCTCTCTTCAGCGCCGCCCTCGCCACCGGCGCCCAGGCCGACGAACCGCGCTACAACCAGATCAGCCTGAGGGCCGAGGTCAGCCGCGAAGTGCCGCGGGATCGGATGCAGGTCATGCTCTATACCGAGAGCCAGGGCCAGGACCCGGCCGCCCTCGCCAGCGAGACCACCAAGACCCTCAACGCCGCCCTGGAGCAGGCGCGCAAGGTGTCCGGGGTGACCGTCTCCCTGGGCAACCGCAACACCTATCCGGTCTACGAAGAACAGGGCCGCGCCATCAATGCCTGGCGCGAGCGCGGCGAGCTGCGCCTGGAAAGTGCCGACTTCCCCGCCCTGTCCAAGCTGACCGGCGAGCTGCTGGGCAACCTCAAGATGGGCAATCTGCAGTTCAGCATCGCCGATGGCACGCGCAAGCAGCAGGAGGACGCCCTGTTCAAGGACGCCGTGGCCGCCTTCAAGTCGCGCGCCCAATTGGCCACCGAAGCCCTGGGTGGCTCGGGCTACCGCATCGTCAACCTGGACCTCGGCACCAGTGGCGTACCCCAGCCCCTGCCCATGCTGCGCATGTCTGCCATGAAGGCCGCCAGCGACGCCGTGACCCCGGACGTCGCCCCGGGTACCACCACGGTCGAAGTCACCGCGGGCGGTACCATCGAGGTACAGATGCCCTGATCCGGTGCAGAAAAGTAACAACGCTGTCCCGCTGCGCACTTTTGGTGCGCGCGGGTCGCAGCCGCGAGTAACTCGTCTTATATCTTTGCGACATCTGTTTTTTGTTTGGGTCTCTTCGCGTCAATAGCTCGCCTGGGCTATGGACATGGGCACAGGCTGTGCATGTGGGCTCATCTGTCCACAAGACATCGGCATTCTGTTTCGCATCGCCACAGCGCGGTGCGTCGTCCCCGACATGAGGTCTCCATGCACAAGAACGTACTCGCTGCCCTCTTCGCTTCCGGTCTGCTGGCCGGTGCGCCCCTGGCCCAGGCGGCCAATCTGGTGTTCTGCTCCGAAGGCAGCCCGGCCGGTTTCGACCCGGCGCAATACACCACGGGGACCGACTTCGATGCCTCGGCGGAAACTGTCTTCAATCGCCTGACCCAGTTCGAGCGGGGCGGTACCAAGGTCATTCCCGGCCTGGCCGAGAGCTGGGACATCAGCGCGGATGGCAAGACCTATACCTTCCACCTGCGCCAGGGCGTGAAGTTCCATACCACGGACTACTTCAAGCCGACCCGCGACCTCAATGCCGATGACGTGCTCTTCACCTTCCAGCGCATGCTGGACAAGGACCAGCCGTTCCGGAAGGCCTACCCGACCGAATTCCCCTACTTCACCGACATGGGCCTCGACCAGAACATCGCCAAGGTGGAAAAGGTCGATGACCATACCGTACGCATGACACTCAACGAGGTGGATGCGGCCTTCCTGCAGAACCTGGCTATGAGCTTCGGCTCCATCCAGTCGGCCCAGTACGCCGACCAGTTGCTCAAGGCCGGCAAGCCCGCCGAGATCAACCAGAAGCCCATCGGTACCGGTCCCTTCGTCTTCAGCCGCTACCAGAAGGATGCGGTGATCCGCTACAAGGCCAACCCGGACTACTGGGACAAGGCCGAGGGTGCCAAGGTCGACAACCTGATCTTCTCCATCAACACCGATGCCTCGGTGCGGATGCAGAAGCTCAAGGCCGGCGAATGCCAGATCACCGTCTATCCGCGCCCGGCGGACCTGGACGGGCTGAAGAAGGACCCGAATCTGAAGATGCCGTCGCAGCCCGGCTTCAACGACGGCTATATCGCCTACAACACCGAGCATGGCGATCTGGGCAAGCTCAAGGTGCGCCAGGCGCTGGACATGGCGGTCAACAAGAAGGCCATCGTCGACGCCGTCTACCAGGGTGCCGGCCAGGTGGCCGTCAACGGCATGCCGCCGACCCAGTGGTCCTATGACAAGTCCCTCAAGGACGCGCCCTACGATCCGGAGAAGGCCAAGGCCCTGCTCAAGGAAGCCGGCTTCAAGGACGGTACCGAGTTCACCCTCTGGGCCATGCCGGTGCAGCGTCCCTACAACCCCAATGCGCGCCTGATGGCGGAGATGCTGCAGCAGGACTGGAGCAAGATCGGCGTCAAGACCAAGATCGTCAGCTACGAATGGGGCGAGTACAACAAGCGCGCCAAGGCCGGCGAGCACGACATCATGCTGATCGGCTGGAGCGGCGACAACGGCGACCCGGACAACTGGCTGGCGACCCTCTACGGCTGCAAGTCCATCGGCGGCAACAACTACTCCCGCTGGTGCTACAAGCCCTACGACGACCTGGTCGTGGCCGCCAAGCGCACCACCGATCAGGCCGAGCGCACCAAGCTCTACGAGCAGGCCCAGCAGATCCTCAAGCAGCAGGTACCGATCACGCCGATCGCGCACTCGACGGTCTATCAGCCGATGCGCAAGGAAGTCCAGGACTACAAGATCAGCCCCTTCGGGTTGAACGAGTTCTACGGCGTCAGCGTCAGCAAGTGAAGCCTGTTGGCCAGGGTCGGGCGCCAGACGCCCGGCCCTGGCCGTTCATTTGACTGATGGAGTGAATCCCATGCGCCTTCCCTACGCCTACTCCTTGCTGGCGGCGAGCCTGCTCGCCTGTGCTCCGCTCGCCCAGGCGGCGAGCAACCTCGTCTACTGCTCGGAAGCCAGCCCGGCCGGTTTCGATCCGGCGCAATACACCTCGGGCACCGAATTCGATGCCTCGGCCGAAACCGTCTTCAACCGCCTGGTGCAGTTCCAGCGTGGCGGCACCACCCTCGAACCCGGACTGGCTACGAAGTGGGACGTGAGCGCGGATGGCAAGACCTATACCTTCCACCTGCGCCAGGGCGTGAAATTCCACACCACCGACTACTTCAAGCCCACGCGCGACTTCACTGCCGACGACGTGGTCTTCACCTTCCAGCGCATGCTCGACAAGGAGCAGCCGTTCCGTAAGGCCTATCCCACGGAATTCCCCTATTTCACCGACATGGGGTTGGACCAGAACATCGCCAAGGTGGCCAAGACCGACGACCATACCGTGGTCTTCACCCTGAACAAGGTCGACGCCGCCTTTGCCGCCGACCTGGCCATGAGCTTCGCCTCCATCCAGTCGGCCGAGTACGCCGACCAGTTGCTCAAGCAGGGCAAGCCGGAGCTGCTCAACCAGCAGCCCATCGGCACCGGTCCCTTCGTCTTCAGCCGCTACCAAAAGGATGCGGTGATCCGCTTCAAGGGCAATCCGGACTACTGGAAGCCCGAGGACGTCAAGCTCGACAACCTGATCTTCGCCATCACCCCCGATGCCGCCACCCGCCTGCAGAAGCTCAAGGCCGACGAATGCCAGGTCAGCGGCTATGCGCGTCCGGCGGACCTGGTGGAGATGAAGCAGGATCCGCACCTGAAGGTGCTGCAGCAACCAGGCTTCAACGTCGGCTTCCTCGCCTACAACGTCCAGCATCCGCCGCTGGACAAGCCCGAGGTGCGGCGCGCCCTGGACATGGCCATCAACAAGCAGGCCATCGTCGACACGGTGTTCCAGGGTGCCGGCCAGGTGGCGCAGAACGTCATTCCGCCGAGCCAGTGGTCCTACGACAAGACCATCAAGAGCGCGCCCTACGATCCGGAGAAGGCCAAGGCCCTGCTCAAGCAGGCCGGGGTCAAGGACGGTACCGAGATCGCCCTCTGGGCCATGACGGTGCAGCGCGCCTCCAACCCCAACGCCCGCCAGTCGGCGCAGATGATCCAGCAGGATTGGGCCAAGGTCGGCATCAAGGCCAAGATCGTCAGTTACGAATGGGGCGAGTACATCAAGCGCGCCAAGGCCGGCGAACACGATGTGCTGACCTATGGCTGGACCGGCGACAACGGCGATCCGGACAACTGGCTGGGCGTGCTCTACGGCTGCAGCGCCATCGGCGGCAGCAACTATGCGCGCTGGTGCGACAAGGACTACGACGCCCTCATCCAGCAGGCCAAGACCAGCAACGACCGCGCCGAGCGCACCCGGCTCTACGAGCAGGCGCAACAGATCATTCGCCAGCAGATGCCGGTGAGCCCCATGGCCCACTCGGTGGTGTCCCAGCCCATGCGCAAAGAGGTGCAGGGCTTCAAGATCAATCCCTTCGGCGTCACCGGTTTCTATGGCGTAAGCCTCGACCGCTAAACCCTGTCCGGCCCGCCCGGCGGGCCTTTCACGAGGAACCTTTCGTGTCCAAGCCGCTATTCTCGCTGTCCCTCGCCGCCCTGCTCTGCCTCAGCGCCACGGCCGCCCTGGCCCGGCCGCTGGTGGTCTGCACCGAGGCCAATCCGGAAGGCTTCGATCCGGGCCGCTACACCTCCGGCTACACCTTCAACGCCTCGGCGACGCCGCTGTACAACCGCCTGGTGGAATTCAAGCAGGGCACCGCCGAGCTGGAGCCGGGCCTGGCCGAAAGCTGGGAGGTCTCCCCCGATGGCCTGGAGTACACCTTCGCCCTGCGCAAAGGGGTGAAATTCCACACCACCGACTACTTCAAGCCCACGCGCGACTTC
>CAUQPA010000388.1:0-4764 GCA_963519325.1 uncultured Pseudomonas sp.
GTCCTTCACCTCGATCCTGTGGATCGCCCTGACCCAGCTCGACAAGCTGGTGCTGTCCAAGGCCCTGCCCCTCGCCGAATACGGCTACTTCAGCCTGGTGGCGCTGATCTCCACCGGGATCGTCACCCTGACCAACCCGCTGGTGCAGGCCCTGCTGCCGCGCATGACGGTGCTGGTATCCCAGGAGAAGACGCTCGACCTGGAAAAGCTCTATCGCAACGCGGCGCGCTTCGCCTTCGCCATCCTGCTGCCGCTGGCGGCCATGGTGGCCTTCCACGGCGAGGCGCTGGTGTTCGCCTGGACCGGCGACAAGGCCTCCGCCCATTGGAGCGAGCCGATCCTGTTCTGGTACGCCCTGGGTTCCGCCCTGCTGGCCCTCAGCCAGTTCCAGTTCTACCTGCAGTACGCCTACGGCAAGTTGCGCCTGCACGTCTGGTACAGCCTGGTCTCCGCGGTGATCTCGGTGCCCATCGTGATCCTGGTGGTGCTGCACTACGGGGCCTATGGCGCGGCCCTGGCCTGGTTCTTCATGCGCCTGATCCCCTTCGTGATCTGGCCGGCCATCATCCACGGCCGCTTCGCGCCGAACCTGCAGCGCTACTGGAACCAGGATCTGCTGGTGGCGGTGGTGGTCACCGCGCTCGGCGTGGCGCTGAGCAAGCTGCTGTACCAAGAGATTCAACCGCAGGAGCGGTTTTCCATCCTGGCGACCCTCGCCCTGGGCGGTGGCCTGACCCTGATGCTGATGGCGCTGGGCTACGTGCTCTGTTCCCCGAAACAGACCCGTACGCGCCTGTTTTCCCACCTCTACAAAGCAGGTATCTGACATGGACGCTCGGACCGAAGCAGAGATCATGAAGCACTGGCCGGCGGATTCCGCCCGGCCGGTCGTCAGCATCGTCTGCCTGACCTTCAACCACCGCGACTACATCGGCCAGGCCATCGACGGCTTCCTGCGCCAGCAGACCGACTTCCCCTTCGAGATCATCGTCAACGACGACGCCTCGACCGATGGCACCCGGGACATCCTCCAGGATTACCAGCGCCGCTACCCGCGGCTGATCCGCCTGATCCTGCAGGAGCAGAACCAGTACAGCCAGGGCAAGCCCTACGGCATGCCGGTGTTCCAGCACGCCCGCGGCGACTACATCGCCTACTGCGAGGGCGACGACTACTGGAACGATCCGCGCAAGCTGCAGCTGCAGGTGGATTTCCTGGACAACAACCGGGACTACGCCCTGACCTTCCATGCCTCCTATGCCTTCAACAGCAAGGGCATCGTCAATCCGCAGCGCTTCGATGGCAAAGATCACTACGACCGCAGCGAAACCGAGCTCAAGCAGGCCCTGCCGCTGTCCACCCTGACCGCCTGCTTCCGCAACGTGCTGCGCGAGTTGCCGCCGGAGCTGGAAACCGCCGCGCTCATGGACATCGTCTGGTGGTCGCTGCTCGGTGCCCACGGCAAGGGCAAGTTCATGGACGAAATCCGTCCGGCCGCCTACCGCGTGCACGAGGGCGGCATCTTCTCCATGCGCGCCAGCCAGAAGCGTCTGCAGATGGACCTGCACACCCAGTACTGCCTCGCCAACTACTACTACCGGCTCGGTGACAGGGACCTGCACGTGTTCTTCCTGCGCCAGGTCCTGAGCCTGTCGCTGTCCTCGATTCCGCCCACCCAGAAGGTGAAGGCGCTGCTTCGAGCGGTGTGCAACATCTCCGTCAACATCGGCCGACGCTTCGCCCCCAAACGCGTCACCTACTGAACTTACACAGAGCAGTTCTCCTGCTGCGATGTATCCAGCTAAAAGGAAGGGACCCCCAATGACCGCCATGCAGCGCTCTTCGTTCGAGCAACACGAAGAACAACATCTGGACCTCAAGACGATGGCCCTCACGCTTCTCGATCACAAGAAGCTGATCGCGGGCATCACCGCCGGCTTCCTGGCCGTGGGTATCGCCTATGCCGTGCTCTCCACCCCGCAGTACGTCGCCGGCGCGATGATCCAGATCGAACCCAAGAAGAACGCCCTCACGGCGGTCGCCGAGACCGTGGTACGCCCCAATTCGGCGTCCCCGGCGGTGGCCGAGATCGAGCTGCTGAAATCCCGTGCGGTGCTCGCCAAGACCGTGGAGAACCTGCGCCTGGACATCGAGGCCAAGCCGCGCTTCTTCCCGCTGATCGGCCACTACCTGTGGCGCACCTATGACGCCGACCACCCGGGTCAGCTGGCCGACAGCTGGCCGCAACTGCGCGGCTTCGCCTGGGGCGGCGAGAAGATCGACGTCTTCCAGTTCGATGTCCCGGACGAGATGTATGGCGAGACTCTGACCGTGGTGGCCGGCAGCAATGGCCGCTATCGCCTGCTGGACAAGGACAAGCAGCCGCTGCTGGATGGCCAGGTCGGCCAGCTGGCCAGCGGCAACGGCTACCGCATGCAGATCAAGACGCTGACCGCGCGTCCCGGTACCGAATTCAAGGTGACCCGCAACCGCGTCATCACCACCGCGCAGCTCTACCAGAACCGCATCAAGACCAGCGAGGCGGGAAAGGAGTCGGGCATCATCTACCTGTCCCTGGCCGACGAGAATCCCGACCTGGCCAAGGGCGTGCTGTCCGAGATCAGCCGCCTGTACGTGCTGCAGAACGTCGAGCGCAGCTCGGCGGAAGCGGCGCAGCGCCTGGACTTCCTCCGCGGCCAACTGCCGGGGGTGCGCAAGGACCTGGAAAGCGCCGAGGCCGCGCTGAACAACTACCAGACCAACAGCCGCTCCGTGGACATCAGCCTGGAGACCAAGGCGGTGCTGGACAAGATCGTCGCCCTCGACACCTCCATCTCCCAGCTCAAGCTCAAGCAGGCCGAATACGATCGCCTCTATACCCGCGATCACCCCAGCTACAAGACCCTGCTGAACCAGCTGGAACAGCTGGAAGTGGAGAAACGCAGCCTGCAGCGCAAGGTGGAAGCCCTGCCCAGCACCCAGCAGGAGCTGCTGCGCCTGAACCGTGACATGAAGGTCACCAACCAGACCTACCAGCTGCTGCTCAACCAGGCCCAGGAACAGGACATCATCCGCGCCGGCACCATCGGCAACGTGCGCCTGGTCGACAACGCCGACGTCAACCTCGACGAGCCGGCCACCAACCGCAAGATCGCGCTGATCCTGTCGCTGCTGCTGGGCCTGGTCACCTCGGTGGTGGTGGTCTTCGTCCGCCAGGCCTTCCAGAAGGGCATCGAGAATCCCTACACAGTCGAGCAGATCGGCCTGCCGGTCTATTCCACCCTGCCCTTCACCAAGGACCAGGAGCGGCTGAACCGTCGCCTGAAGAAGAAGACCCGCACCGGCGAACCCACCCTGCTGAGCGTGGTGCAGCCGGCCAACCTGGCGGTGGAATCCCTGCGCAGCCTGAGATCCAGCCTGCACTTCGCCATGCTGGAAGCCAAGAACCGGGTGATCATGCTCTCCAGCCCGACCCCGGGCGTGGGCAAGTCCTTCGTCTCCAGCAACCTCGCCGTGGTGGTCGCCCAGTCGGGCCAGCGCGTGCTGCTGATCGATGCCGACATGCGCAAGGGCTATCTGCACCGGGTATTCGGCCTGCAGCCGCAGGCGGGCCTGTCGGAAGTCCTGACCGGTCGCAGCAAGCTGCGCGACAGCATCGTTCCGAGCGGGGTCGCCCAGCTGGACGTCATCGGCTGTGGCCAGGCCGCGCCGAATCCCTCGGAGCTGCTGATGCACGCCAACTTCTCCCGCCTGCTGGAAGAAGTCGGCAGCCTCTATGACCTGGTGATCATCGATACCCCGCCGATCCTGGCAGTGACCGATGCCGCCCTGGTGGGTCGCCTCGCCGGCACCACGCTGCTGGTCACCCGCTTCGGCCAGAGCACCCTCAAGGCCGTGGAGAACTCCCGCCGCCGCTTCGCCCAGAACGGCATCACCATCAAGGGGGCCATCCTCAACGGCGTGCAGCGCAAGGCCTCGATGGCCATCGAGGACGATGGCGCCTATGGCTACTACGAGTACGGCCCGCGGACCTGATCGACCGCGCCACCGCGACTGACCGCCCCCCAGAGAAGGAACTCAGCCATGACGCTCGCCCACCCCACCGGTCGCTGGTACCTGGTACAGACCAAGCCCAACCAGGAAATCCGCGCCGAAGAGAACCTGAACCGCCAGGGCTACGTCTGCTTCCGCCCCCAGCGCGCGCGCAAGGCGGCGGGCCGGGCGCGGGCGGTCACCCAGGAGTCGCTGTTTCCGGGCTATCTGTTCATCCAGCTCAATGAGGTGAACGACAACTGGTACCCGATCCGCTCGACGCGTGGCGTCAACCGGATCGTCAGCTTCGGCAGCCAGCCAACCGCCGTCGGCGAAGAGATCATCGCCGACATCCGCCAGCGCCTCGCCGCCCCGCCGGAACTCGCGCCCGGGCACCAGCCCGGCGCCAGCGTGCGGGTGCACTACAGCCAGGACCTGGAGATGGATGCGGTGTTCCTGAGCGCCGATGGCGACGAGCGAGCCATCATCCTGCTCCGCATCCTGCAGCGCGAACAACGGGTCAGCGTTTCTCTTGATCAATTGTCGGCAGCGGCCCCCGTCACGCAGCGGCTGCGCGCCTGACCAAGACCTGTAAGGCCCTTTGGAGGATTTCTTCATGCAATGCAAAACCACGGTCGTTACCGTCACCTACGGCAACCGCCTCGGCTATCTGGAGCAGCTGGTCGCCCGCGCCCTGGCCGAGCCGACCATCCACCAGGTCATCGTCGTGAG
>CAUQPA010000389.1:0-4760 GCA_963519325.1 uncultured Pseudomonas sp.
GGCCGACGCCTGTGGAGTAGATCGGGTTGCTGATCACGTCGGTCAGCCCCTTCACCGTCTGGGGTACCCCCAGGCGTACCGGCATATGGAAAATCTCTTCCGCCAGCTCGACCGCGCCTTCCATCTTCGCGGTGCCACCGGTGAGTACGATCCCTGCCGGGATCAGATCCTCGTAACCACTGCGGCGCAGTTCCGCTTGCACCAGTGTGAATAGCTCATCGTAACGGGGCTCGACCACTTCCGCGAGGGCCTGACGCGACAATTCTCGCGGCGGACGATCACCTACGCTGGGCACCTTGATGGTTTCGCCCGGGCCAGCCAGCTTTGCCAAGGCACAAGCATACCGAATCTTGATTTCTTCCGCATATTGCGTAGGGGTTCTCAAGGCCATGGCGATGTCATTTGTGACTTGGTCGCCAGCAATGGGTATCACTGCGGTATGGCGAATGGCGCCTTCGGTAAAGATCGCGATATCGGTTGTACCGCCGCCGATATCCACCAGGCAGACACCCAGTTCCTTTTCATCATCGGTCAGCACGGAATAAGCCGAGGCCAACTGTTCGAGAATGATGTCGTCGACTTCCAGGCCACAACGTCGGACGCACTTCTCGATGTTCTGGGCAGCGTTGACGGCGCAGGTCACCACGTGGACCTTGGCTTCCAGGCGCACCCCGGACATGCCCAGGGGTTCGCGGACGCCTTCCTGGTTGTCGATCACATAATCCTGGGCCAGGGTGTGCAGCACGCGCTGGTCGGCGGGGATGGCCACCGCCTGGGCGGCGTCGAGCACGCGCTCGATGTCGGCCGGGCTCACTTCGCGGTCGCGGATCGCCACGATGCCGTGGGAATTCAGGCTGCGGATGTGATTGCCGGCGATGCCGACGAAGGCCGAATGGATCCGGCAACCGGCCATCAGCTGGGCTTCTTCGATGGCCCGCTGGATGGAAGCGACGGTGGACTCGATGTTGACCACCACGCCCTTCTTCAGCCCGCGCGACGGATGGGTGCCAATGCCGACGATCTCGATCTGACCCTCGGAAGACACCTCGCCGACCAGAGCCACGACCTTGGAAGTGCCGATGTCGAGGCCGACGATCATCTTGCCGCTTTGCACGCTTGCCATAGTAAGAAACTTCTCCTCAATGCTTGGCCGGTTCGGTCACGGGGGTGGCGGCGACGGCGGGATCGCGCCAGGCCACGGCCAGACCGTTCGGATAACGCAGATCGATCCGCGCGATATTGTCCATCTGTGCCTTGAGCACCTGATCGTACAGGCGCATGAAGCGCCGCATCTTTTCCACCAGCTGGTCGCGGCCGAACACCAGTTCCAGGCCCTGACCGGTGGTGAGGTACCAGCTGCCGCGCTCGTGCATTTCCAGGCGCGACACGGTGTAACCGAGCGGCCGGAGCATCTGGCTGAACATCTGGTACTGCTGCATCACTTGCTGCTGGGCCCGCTTGGGGCCGTACAGGCGCGGTAGATTGTCATAGTTGGCCAGATCCTGTGGGGCAAAAGCCTCACCCTGGTTATTCAGCAGGGCTTCATCGCCCCAGCGGGCGATGGGCATCTGCTCTTCCAGGCGGATGCTGATCTCGTCGGGCCAGACGCGGCGTACCTCGGCATGGGCGATCCACGGCATGGTCTCCAGCTCGTGACGCATGTCCGCCAGGTCGACCTGGAAGAAGGTGGTGCCCACGAAGGGCGCGATGCGCTGCTGCACGGCTCCCTGGCTGATGTAGGACAGGTCGCCCTTGACGCTGACCTTGGCGATCGGCCGGTCGGCGTAGGGCAGCAGCTTCTGCGCCCCCTCGTAGGTGCCGAAGCCCAGGCCCAGCAGCAGGAACGGCCAGAGGATGCGCTTGAGCAATCCCAGGCTCGGCCGCGGCAGGCGCGTCGACAGCGGTTCCTCGGCGACCAGGCGACTGGCGCCGCGGGGCTCGACATTGCGCGACCGGCCGTAGCCGGGCTGGTTGTGACGTAGGGTGGCGACCAAGGTTCAGCCCTCCACGTGCGCGCCGGCAACAGGGGTTGCCGGCAGAAAGTTGGACGGATAACCGCTCATGCCGAACTCCCGGACGTCGCGGCGCTGGCGAACAGCGGGTGCTTGAGCAGTTGCGGCGCCAGGGCACCGATATCGCCCGCGCCCTGGCAGAGCAGGATGTCGCCGGGACGCAGCAGCGGCTTGACCAGCGGGGCGATGTTGGCGCCGCGCTCCACGTAGATGGGATCGAGCTGGCCACGCTGACGGATGCTGTGGCAGAGCTGGCGGCTGTCGGCGCCGGGGATCGGCTCTTCGCCGGCCGGATAGACCTCCATCAGCAACAGGACGTTGGCATCGGCCAGCACCTGGACGAAGTCTTCATAGAGATCGCGGGTACGGCTGAAGCGGTGCGGCTGATAGACCATCACCAGCCGGCGCTCGGGCCAGCCGCCACGCACCGCCTTGATCACCGCGGCGACCTCGCGCGGGTGGTGGCCGTAGTCGTCCACCAGCATGACGCTGCCACCAGCGACCGGCAGTTCGCCGTAGACCTGGAAGCGTCGCCCTACCCCCTGGAAGCCGGACAGGCCATTGAGGATGGCTTCGTCGCTGACGCCTTCGTCGGTGGCGATGGCGATGGTGGCCAGGGCGTTGAGCACATTGTGCACGCCCGGCATGTTGACCGAGACCGCCAGCGGCGCACGGCCGTCGCGCAGGACGGTGAAGTAGGTGCGCATGCCTTCCTGGCGGATGTCGACGGCGCGCACGTCGGCGTCCTCGACGGTACCGTAGGTGACGGTGGGCCGGGCGACCTGGGGAATGATCTCGCGTACCACCGGGTCATCGACGCAGAGCACGGCCAGGCCGTAGAACGGCAGGTTGTGCAGGAAGTCGACGAAGGTGCGCTTGAGCCGGTTGAAGTCACCCTCGTAGGTGCTCATGTGGTCGGCATCGATGTTGGTGACCACGGCGACCATCGGCTGCAGGTGCAGGAAGCTGGCGTCGCTCTCGTCGGCTTCGGCGACCAGGTAGCGGCTGGTGCCGAGCTGGGCGTTGGTGCCGGCGGCATTGAGGCGGCCACCGATGACGAAGGTGGGATCGAGGCCTTCAGCCGCGAACACCGAGGCGATCAGGCTGGTGGTGGTGGTCTTGCCGTGGGTGCCGGCGACGGCGATGCCGTGGCGATAGCGCATCAGCTCGGCCAGCATCTCGGCACGGGGGACCACGGGAATGCGCTGTTCAAGGGCGGCGGAGACCTCGGGGTTGGATCTGTTGATGGCGCTGGAGACCACCAGTACATCGACCTGGTCCAGGTTCTCGGCGCGATGGCCGATGTAGATGCGCGCGCCGAACTGCTGCAGCCGGGCGGTCACCGCGGATTCCTTGAGGTCCGAACCCGAGACTTCGTAGCCCAGGTTGAGCAGTACCTCGGCGATGCCGCACATGCCGACCCCGCCGATGCCGACGAAATGGATGCGCCGGATGCTGCGCATGCGCCGAACTTCGGCCTGGATGGCGCTTTGCGACTTAACCACGGGCAACCTCCAGGCAGGCATCGACGACCGCACGGGTAGCGTCGGGTTTGGCCAGGGCACGGCTGCGGGTGGCCATGTCGACTAGACGTTCGGGATGCATCAGGACCTCGGTAAGCTGCGCGGCGAGATCCGCCGGGCGGGTGGAATGTTGCGGCAGTACCACCCCGGCACCGGCACGCTCCAGGAAGCGGGCATTGCTGGTCTGGTGGTCGTCGATGGCATGGGGCAAGGGAATCAGCAGCGCCGGCAGGCCAGTGGCGGTCAGCTCGGCCACGGTCAGGGCACCGGCCCGACAGATCACCAGGTCGGCCCAGGCGTAGGCCGCGGCCATGTCGGCGATGAACGGCTGGACATCGGCCTCCACGGCGACCTTGGCGTAGCGCTCGGCGGTCACCTCGGCATGCTGGCGACCGGCCTGGTGGCGTACCTGGGGCCGCAGCCCGGCCGGCAACTGGGCCAGGGCTTCGGGCAGAAGCTTGTTGAGCGGCTCGGCGCCCAGGCTGCCGCCCAGTACCAGCAGGTTGGCGGCGCGCTCGTCCAGGGGGGCGCGGGTCACGGGCGCGAAGAGTTCGGCACGTACCGGATTGCCGGTGGACAGGCGCTTGGCCGAAGCCGGGAAGGTGTCGGCGAAGCCTTCGCAGACGCGCGCGGCCAAGGGCACCAGCATGCGGTTGGCGGTGCCGGCATAGGCATTCTGCTCGTGGATCACCAGCGGGATGTTGCACAGCTTGGCCGCCAGGCCGCCGGGACCGGTGACGAAGCCGCCCAGGCCCAGCACGCAGACGGGCTTGAGCCGGCGCATCAGGCCCACGGCCTGCAGCAGGGCGCCGCTGAGCTGCAGCGGCGCCTTCACCAGCGAGCGCACGCCCTTGCCGCGTAGGCCCGAGACCTGGATGTGATGCAGGGTGATACCGGCCTTGGGCACCACGTCGTTCTCGATGCCGCGCGGGGTGCCGAGCCAATGGACGGTATAGCCGCGCGCCTCGAATTCGCGGGCACAGGCCAGGGCCGGGAAGACGTGTCCCCCGGTGCCGCCGGCCATGATGAGGACGTTAGCGGACATCGGCGAAGTCCTCCTCGCTGAATTCCATGTCCTCGGTATCGACCAGGGTTCGTCGCTCCCACTCGATACGCAGCAGCAGGCCCATGCTCACGCAGCAGATCACCAGGGAGCTGCCGCCATAGCTGAGGAAGGGCAGCGTCAGGCCCTTGGTGGGCAGCAGGCCGACGTTCACTCCGATGT
>CAUQPA010000390.1:0-4759 GCA_963519325.1 uncultured Pseudomonas sp.
GCCTGGAATCCCGCATGACCGACCGGATCACCCTCGCCCGTCCCGACGACTGGCACATTCACCTGCGCGACGGCGCCGCCCTGCCGCAGACCGTCGCCGACGCCGCCCGCGAATTCGGTCGCGCCATCGTCATGCCGAACCTGGTCCCGCCGGTGCGCAATACCGAGCAGGCCGCCGCCTACCGCGAGCGCATCCTCGCCGCCCGTCCCGCCGGCAGCCGTTTCGAGCCACTGATGGTGCTCTATCTCACCGACCGCACCAGTCCGGAAGACGTCCGCACCGCCAAGGCCAGCGGCTTCGTGCATGCCGCCAAGCTCTACCCGGCCGGCGCCACCACCAACTCCGACTCCGGCGTCACCTCGCTGGACAACCTCTTCGCGACCCTGGAGGCCATGGCCGAGGTCGGCCTGCCGCTGCTGATCCACGGCGAGGTCACCCATGCCGAGGTGGACGTCTTCGACCGCGAGAAGAAATTCATCGACGAGCACCTGGTGCGCATCGTCCAGCGCTTCCCGACGCTGAAGGTGGTCTTCGAGCACATCACCACCGGCGACGCCGCCGCCTTCGTCCGCGAAGCCCCGGCCAACGTCGGTGCCACCATCACCGTCCATCACCTGCTGTATAACCGCAACCACATGCTGGTGGGCGGGATCCGCCCGCATTTCTACTGCCTGCCGATCCTCAAGCGCAACACCCATCAGAGCGCCCTGCTCGACGCCGCCACCAGCGGCAACCCCAAGTTTTTCCTCGGTACCGACTCGGCGCCTCATGCCCGCCATGCCAAGGAAGCCGCCTGTGGCTGCGCCGGCTGCTACACCGCCTATGGCGCCCTCGAGCTCTATGCCGAGGCCTTCGAAAGCCGCGACGCCCTGGACCGCCTGGAGGGCTTCGCCAGTCACTTCGGCGCGGACTTCTACGACCTGCCGCGCAACACCGAGACCGTCACCCTGGTGCGCGAGGACTGGCAGGCGCCGGCCACCCTGCCCTTCGGCGACCACGAGGTGATACCGCTGCGTGCCGGTGAAACCCTGCGCTGGCGGCTGGAGGTGGGCGCATGAGCATGGACGAGACCTTCAACGACGAACTGGATGCCAGCCAGCCCATGTCCGACTCGCGCATCCCCATGGCGCGGCGCTTCCGCGGCTACCTGCCGGTGGTGGTGGACGTCGAGACTGGGGGCTTCAATGCCGCCACCGACGCCCTGCTGGAAATCGCCGCCACCACGGTCGCCATGGACGATGAAGGGGTGCTCTATCCGGATCACACCTACTTCTTCCGCGTTGAACCCTTCGCCGGCGCCAACATCGAGCCCGCGGCGCTGGAATTCACCGGGATCAAACTCGACCACCCACTGCGCATGGCGGTGGGCGAGGAGCATGCTCTCAGCGAGATCTTCAAGGGCGTGCGCAAGTCGCTCAAATCCAGTGGCTGCAAGAGAGCCATCCTGGTCGGCCACAACAGTAGCTTCGACCTGGGCTTCCTCAACGCCGCGGTGCTGCGCTGCGGCCTGAAGCGCAATCCCTTCCACCCCTTCTCCAGCTTCGACACCGCCACCCTCGCCGGCCTGGCCTACGGCCAGACGGTGCTGGCCAAGGCCTGCCAGGCGGCCGGTATCGAATTCGATAACCGCGAAGCCCATTCCGCCCGCTACGACACCGAGAAGACTGCGGAGCTGTTCTGCGGCATCGTCAATCGCTGGCGGGAAATGGGCGGCTGGGTTGACCTCGACTGAGCAGACGACCGTTCGTCGTACAAGACGCCTTTGATGAGATTTTGCCGCTTTCAACTTTGACAATCATTCTCATTGTCATTAGCTTTGGCGGCACCTCCACTCATACAGCAGGCGATCCATGTACGTGTGTCTTTGCCGTGGCGTGACCGACAAGCAGATCCGTGAAGCCATCTATGACGGCTGCTGCAGTTATCGGGAAGTACGGGAGAGCACCGGCTGCGCCACCCAGTGTGGCAAGTGCGCCTGCCTGGCCAAGCAGGTGGTCAAGGAAACGCTCGGCGAACTCCATGGCGCCCAGCAACTCGCCTACGCCCTGGACGTCCCCCACGTCTAGGCAAGCACACTGTGAAAAAAAGCCGGACCCTGGGTCCGGCTTTTTTATTGCCTAATCAAACGCTTACGGAAAGGATGGAAAAGCTTTCGATTACCGTTCGATTTTCGTCGATTTTTCAACAACTTAAGCTTTTGACAAAGGGCTTTTCGACGCTCAGACTGCCGGCAATCCCACCCCATCCGCAGGTCCGGCCATGAAAGGCGATATCACCGTCATCCAGCATTTGAACAAGATCCTCGGCAATGAACTGGTGGCCATCAACCAGTATTTCCTGCACTCGCGGATGTACAACGACTGGGGTATCCGCAAGCTCGGTCACCACGAGTACAAGGAATCCATCGACGAGATGAAGCACGCCGATCGCCTGATCGAGCGCATCCTGTTCCTGGAAGGCCTGCCCAACCTGCAGGACCTGGGCAAGCTGATGATCGGCGAGAACACCCAGGAGATGATCCAGTGCGACCTGCGCCTGGAGATCGGCGCCGTCGCCGACCTGCGTGAGGCCATCACCTATTGCGAGAGCGTGCGCGACTACGTGAGTCGCGACATGCTCAAGGACATCCTTGCCTCCGAGGAAGAGCACATCGATTGGCTGGAGACCCAGCTGACCCTGATCGCCAGCGTCGGGATCGAGAACTACATCCAGTCGCAGATGCACGACGACGATTGATCGAATCGCGCCCATGAAAAAGCCCGCTTAGTGCGGGCTTTTTCATGGGCCAGGGACTCAGGCGTCCTTGGTTTCCACGGCTTGCTTGATCAGGGTCTGCAGCTCGCCCTTCTCGTACAGCTCGGCCAGGATGTCGCTACCGCCGACCAGCTCGCCACCGACCCACAGCTGGGGGAAGGTCGGCCAATTGGCGTACTTCGGCAGGTTGGCGCGAATTTCCGGATTCTGCAGGATGTCGACGTAGGCGAACTTCTCGCCACAGGCCATCAGCACCTGGGCGGCGCGGGACGAGAAGCCGCACTGAGGCGCGTTCGGCGAACCCTTCATGTAGAGCAGCACGGGATTGTTGGCAAGCTGGTCTTTGATGGTATCGATGATGTCCACGATGCACCTCGCTAATACGGTGGGACGATTGTAACGGAAAGGCCGGTGGAACGCCGGGATTTCCGCGACGTCCAGCCCGGAACAGGCGCGGCTCGACCTGCCAATCGACCACGCTTCGGCAGCGCCGTTCGCCGGAGCGGCGGCGATCCAGCACCACGCCGAGCAAACTTTGGCGTGGCGGTCGTGGTCAGGTTAAGGGTAGGCGCCGCTCGGTGCGCCTGTTCCAAGACCCAGGAGAACTCCATGAGCCTGTTCAGCACCATTCTTTCCAAGCTCGGCATCGGCGAAGCCCACGCCGACACCCCTGCCGCCGCCCCCACCACCGGCGCGACCGAGACCGCCGCTCCCGCTGGCAGCACCGCCGCCCCCACGGCTGGCGCCGCCCCCATCAGCCAGCTGGACGTCGCCGCCAAGCTCGATGCCCTGGCCGCGCAGAAGGGCGAACAGCTCAACTGGAAGACCTCGATCGTCGATCTGCTCAAGCTGCTCGACCTGGACAGCAGCCTGAGCGCCCGCCAGGAGCTGGCCAAGGAGCTGAACTGCCCCGCCGACAAGCTGGGCGACTCCGCCCAGATGAACATGTGGCTGCACAAAGCCGTCCTGCAGAAGCTGGCCGACAACGGCGGCAACGTTCCCGCCGACCTGCTGTAAGGCCCAGCCGGGCAGCCGATCGCGGCGCCCGGTATCCCGCTCCCCGTCGCAGGGGGCGCTCCGAATGAAGGGAGCCCCCTGCGATGGTGGTAAAATGCGACATGAACTTATACCATTTCGCCTTTGGTCTTTCCGCCGTGTGACACGGCATGCTCTCAGGTTCGCCACGCCCGCCACGGGCGGCCGTTACCGGGACGGGACGCTAGGGTAACGAAATGACGGTTCGCCACTTCCTCTCTTTCATGGATTGTTCCCCCGCGGAACTCCGGCAGCTCATCGCTCGCGGCATCGAGCTCAAGGCCTTGCGCAACCAGGGTGTGCTGCACGAGCCCCTGCGCAATCGCGTGCTGGGCATGATCTTCGAGAAGGCCTCCACCCGTACCCGCCTCTCCTTCGAGGCCGGCATGATCCAGCTCGGTGGCCAGGCGATCTTCCTCTCCTCCCGCGACACCCAGCTCGGCCGCGGCGAGCCGGTGCCGGACAGTGCCCGGGTCATGTCCAGCATGCTCGATGGCGTGATGATCCGTACCTATGCCCACGAGATGCTCACCACCTTCGTCGCCCATTCCCGTGTCCCCGTGATCAATGGCCTGTCGGATGATCTCCATCCCTGCCAGCTGTTGGCCGACATGCAGACCTTCTTCGAGCACCGCGGTGACATCCAGGGCAAGACCGTGGCCTGGATCGGCGATGGCAACAACATGTGCAACAGCTACATCGAAGCGGCCGAACAGCTGGACTTCACCCTGCGCATCGCCTGCCCGGAAGGCTACGAACCCAACCCGCGCTTTCTCGAGCGTGCCGGCGACCGGGTCCAGCTGACCCGGGACCCCCGCGAGGCGGTGGCCCAGGCGCACCTGGTCAGCACCGACGTCTGGACCTCCATGGGCCAGGAAGAGGAAACCCGCCTGCGCCTGGCGGCCTTCAAGCCCTACCAGGTCACCGCCGAGTTGCTCGATGGCGCCGCGCCGGATGTCCTCTTCATGCA
>CAUQPA010000391.1:0-4756 GCA_963519325.1 uncultured Pseudomonas sp.
TCTTCGCCAATGGCTGTATCGCCGGGCTCTATGCGCTGCCGGCGCTGGCCTACAGTGCCGAGGTGCGGGCCACCGGGGTGGGCTGGGGCATCGGCATCGGTCGCCTCGGCGCCATCCTCTCGCCGTTGGTGGCGGGTCTGTTGCTCGATGGCGGCTGGCCGCCGCTGCGGCTCTACCTGGTCTTCGCCTTGGTGTTCGTCGCGGCGGGTCTGCTCCTGCTGCTGTCCCGGCCGGAAGGGCGCGCTGCGAGTGCGGGCTTGAGCGTGTCGCAAGGGTGAGCCCTTCGGCGGAACCGTCTTCATGGCGTCATCGTCTGGCAAAAAATAGTTAATTGACTTAACTAAATCCCTGGCGTAGCTTCTTGTCCATACCCACAAACAACAAGAGGCATACGCCATGGGCAGCTACGACGGACGCTGGCAAACGGTCAAGGTGGATATCGAGGATGGTATCGCCTGGGTGACGCTCAACCGCCCCGAGAAACGCAATGCCATGAGTCCCACCCTCAATCGCGAGATGGTCGAGGTGCTGGAAACCCTGGAGCAGGACGCCAGCGCTGGCGTGCTGGTGCTGACCGGCGCCGGTGACGCCTGGACCGCCGGCATGGACCTCAAGGAATACTTCCGCGAGACCGATGCCGGCCCGGAGATCCTCCAGGAGAAGATCCGCCGCGAGGCCTCCCAGTGGCAATGGAAGCTCCTGCGCATGTACGCCAAGCCGACCATCGCGATGGTCAACGGCTGGTGCTTCGGCGGTGGCTTCAGCCCACTGGTGGCCTGCGACCTGGCCATCACCGCCGACGAGGCCACCTTCGGCCTGTCCGAGATCAACTGGGGCATCCCGCCGGGCAACCTGGTGAGCAAGGCCCTAGCCGACACCGTCGGCCATCGCACCGCCCTCTATTATGTGATGACCGGCAAGACCTTCACCGGGCCCGAGGCGGCGGCCATGGGGCTGGTCAACCAGAGCGTGCCGCGTGCCCAGTTGCGCGAGGTGACCACCGCCCTGGCCCAGGAACTGCTGCAGAAGAATTCGGTGGTACTGCGCGCCGCCAAGGTCGGCTTCAAGCGCTGCCGCGAGCTGACCTGGGAGCAGAACGAGGACTACCTCTACGCCAAGCTCGACCAGTCGCGCCTGCAGGATCCGGAAGGCGGCCGCGAGCAGGGCATGAAGCAGTTCCTCGACGACAAGAGCATCAAGCCCGGTCTGCAAACCTACAAACGCTGAATCGCCACCGCCCGCAAGCACAACAACAAGAGGTAGCGTCATGGTCGAGGTATCCCTGCTCATCGGCGGCGCCAGCCGCCCGGCCGGCGACGGTCGTAGCTATCAGCGTCGCCATCCGGTGACCGGCGAGGTCGTCTCCACGGTGGCCGCCGCCACCCTGGAAGACGCCGGCGCCGCCGTGGCCGCGGCCCAGGCCGCCTATCCCGCCTGGGCGGCGTTGCCGCCGGGCGAGCGCCGTCGCCGTCTGCTGGCGGCGGCCGATGGCCTGGCCGCGCGCAGTGGCGAATTCGTCGCCCTGGCCGGGGAGACCGGGGCCATGGCCAACTGGTATGGCTTCAACGTGCACCTGGCCGCCAACATGCTGCGCGAGGCGGCGGCCATGACCACCCAGATCCAGGGCGAGGTCATTCCCTCCGACGTCCCCGGCAGCTTCGCCATGGCGCTGCGCCAGCCCTGCGGCGTGGTGCTCGGCATCGCGCCCTGGAACGCCCCGGTGATCCTCGGGACCCGCGCCCTGGCCATGCCGCTGGCCTGTGGCAATACCGTGGTGCTCAAGGCTTCCGAGCAGAGTCCTGGCGTACATCGGCTGATCGGCCAGGTGCTGCAGGATGCCGGCCTGGGCGACGGCGTGGTCAACGTGGTCACCAATGCGCCGGAGGATGCGCCGGCCATCGTCGAGCGGCTGATCGCCAACCCGGCAGTGCGGCGGGTCAACTTCACCGGCTCCACCCGGGTCGGTCGGATCGTCGGCGAGCTGTCGGCGCGCCATCTCAAACCGGCGGTGCTGGAGCTGGGTGGCAAGGCGCCGCTGCTGGTGCTGGAAGATGCCGACCTGGACGCCGCCGTGGCCGCGGCGGCCTTTGGTGCCTACTTCAACCAGGGGCAGATCTGCATGTCCACCGAGCGCCTGCTGGTGGACAGCCGCATCGCCGACGCCTTCGTCGAGCGCCTGGCGGCCAAGGTGCGCACCCTCAAGGCCGGCGACCCGAGCGCGCCCGATTCGGTATTGGGTTCCCTGATCGACGCCAGCGCCGGGACCCGCATCAAGGCGCTGATCGACGATGCCGTGGGCAAGGGCGCGCGGCTGGTCTGCGGTGGTGGACTCGACGGCAGCATCCTGCAGCCGACCCTGCTGGATGGCGTCACCGCCGCGATGCAGCTCTATGCCGAGGAGTCCTTCGGCCCAGTGGCGGTGGTGATCCGCGCCGAGGGTGACGAGGCCCTGCTGCGCCTGGCCAACGATTCCGAGTTCGGGCTCTCTTCGGCCATCTTCAGCCGCGATACCGCCCGTGCCTTGGCGCTGGCCCAGCGGGTGGAGAGCGGCATCTGCCACATCAACGGCCCTACGGTGCACGACGAGGCGCAGATGCCTTTTGGCGGCGTCAAGGCCAGCGGCTATGGCAGCTTCGGCTCGCGGGCCTCCATCGAACATTTCACCCAGTTGCGCTGGGTGACGCTGCAGACGGGGCCGCGCCACTACCCGATCTAGCCAGCGCCGTTTCCATCGCTTCTGACGCAACAAGAATAAGAGGCGCCTCTGGGCGCCAGCCCAGAGGAGAATTCAAGGTGAGCCATGTCACGCAAACCCGTGCGCCCGCGGATCGGCCGCTGCGCTATCGACCGGTGGCCCTGGGGCAGCCCGGCGTCACCGTGGAAGAGCGGGGTGGGCTGCTCTACCTGGCCTCCCAGGAGCGCCTAAGCCCACCGCCGCCGCGGCTGCTGGATCGCCTGCTGCATTGGGCCGAGGTGGCACCCGACCGTACCTTCTTCGCCGCGCGCGAGGCGGGTGGTACCTGGCGCGAGTTCTCCTATGCGGAGATGCTGCAGCGGGTGCGCCAGTTGGCCGCCGCGCTGCTGGAATTCGGCCTGTCGGCCGAGCGCCCCCTGGCGATCCTCTCCGGCAACGATCCCGAGCACCTGCAACTGGCCCTGGCGGCGCTCTATGCCGGCATTCCCTTCTGCCCGGTGTCGCCCGGCTATTCGTTGCTGTCCCAGGACCATGCCAAGCTGCGCCATGTCTGCGGCCTCCTGCAACCGGGGCTGGTATTCGTCAGCGATGCGCCGGCCTACCAGAAGGCGCTGGACGCCGTGTTGCCGGCCGACGTGCCGGTGATCGCGACCCGCGGTCAGGTGCAGGGGCGGCTGACCCTGGCGTTCGAGCACCTGTTCACTCGCGGTGAAGGGGCGGCGGCGGACCTGGCCTTCGTCGCCACCGGGCCGGACAGCATCGCCAAGTTTCTCTTCACCTCCGGCTCCACCAAGCTGCCCAAGGCGGTGACCACCACCCAGCGCATGCTCTGCGCCAACCAGCAGATGCTGCTGCAGACCTTTCCGGTGTTCGGCGAGGAACCGCCGGTGCTGGTGGACTGGCTGCCCTGGAACCATACCTTCGGCGGCAGCCACAACCTGGGCATCGTGCTCTACAACGGCGGCAGCTTCTACCTGGACGACGGCAAGCCGACGCCCCAGGGCTTCGGCGAGACCCTGCGCAACCTGCGCGAGGTCTCGCCCACTGCCTACCTGACGGTGCCGCGCGGCTGGGAAGAGTTGGCCAATGCCCTGGAGCGCGACGCCGAGTTGCGCGAGCGTTTCTTCGCCCGCATGCGGCTGTTCTTCTTCGCCG
Source organism: uncultured Pseudomonas sp. (assembly GCA_963519325.1). Lineage (GTDB taxonomy): Bacteria > Pseudomonadota > Gammaproteobacteria > Pseudomonadales > Pseudomonadaceae > Chryseomonas. Next base: position 3,851 of record CAUQPA010000391.1, read on the forward strand.
CGGCGGGGCTGTCGCAAAGCGTCTGGGATCGCCTGGATCGCATCGCCGAGGCCCACTGCGGCGAACGTATCCGCATGATGGCTGGCCTGGGCATGACCGAGGCCTCGCCCAGCTGCACCTTCACCACCGGTCCGCTGTCGGTGGCCGGCTATGTCGGGGTGCCGGCGCCGGGGTGCGAGCTCAAGCTGGTGCCGGTGGACGGCAAGCTGGAAGGACGCTTCCGTGGTCCGCACATCATGCCCGGCTATTGGCGTGATCCGCAGCAGACCGCCGCCTGCTTCGACGAGGAAGGTTTCTACTGCTCGGGCGATGCCCTCAAGCTGGTCGATCCAGCCAATCCGCAACTGGGGCTGATGTTCGATGGCCGTATCGCCGAGGACTTCAAGCTGTCCTCCGGGGTGTTCGTCAGCGTCGGTCCGCTGCGCAATCGTGCGGTACTGGAGGGTACGCCCCTGGTGCAGGACGTGGTGGTGGCGGCGCCGGATCGCGAGTGCCTGGGCCTACTGGTCTTTCCCCGCCTGGCGGACTGCCGGCAACTGGCAGGGCTGGACGAGGCCGCTGAGGCAACGACGGTATTGGCCAGTGCGCCGGTGCAGCGCTGGTTCGCCGATTGGCTCGAGCGTCTCAACAAGCACGCCTCGGGCAACGCCAGCCGCCTGGAGTGGATCGCCCTGCAGGAAGAGCCGCCGTCCGCCGACCGAGGTGAGATCACCGACAAGGGTTCGCTCAACCAGCGCAGCGTCCTGACCCATCGCGCGGAGCGGGTCGCGGCCTGCTATGGCGGGACGGCGCCGCTGCTGATTCGGGCGTGACGAGAGCTGCCCGCTCTCCCTCACCCCGACCCTCTCCCGGAGCGAGAGGGTGCGCTTGGGATGCTTTTGGCAGGGAGCTACCAAAGCCAAGCCC
>CAUQPA010000392.1:0-4752 GCA_963519325.1 uncultured Pseudomonas sp.
CAACCGGGTCAGGTTGACCGGACCGTTGACCTTGTACAGCTCGCTTTCACCGAGGCCGAATTGCTTGAGCAGGTAGTCGGTGAGGTGCTTCGGGCAAATGTCCACCACCTCGACCCGCACGGCATCGCCGTAGCGGCGCGAGAACAGCTCGCCGCGCAGGGCGCGCGCCAGGTCCTCGACGTCCTCGGTGTCCACCGAGAGGTCGGCGTTACGGGTCAGGCGGAACTGGAAGCAGCCCTTGACCTTCATGCCAGGGAACAGATCGTCGGCATGGGCATGGATCATCGACGACAGGAATACATAGTTGTCGCCCGGCCCGGCGACCTCCTCCGGGACCCGGATGATGCGCGGCAGCAGGCGCGGCGCCGGGATGATGGCGAGGCCCGAGTCACGGCCGAAGGCGTCCATGCCCTCCAGCTCGACGATGAAGTTGAGGCTCTTGTTCACCAGCAGCGGGAAAGGGTGAGTCGGATCCAGGCCGATGGGAGTGATGATCGGTGCGATCTCGTCGCGGAAGAACTTGCGCACCCAGGCCTTGATCTTGGCGTCCCAGTAGCGCCGGCGGATGAAGCGGATCTGCTGCTCGGCCAGGGCCGGCAGCAGGACGTCGTTGAGGATGGCGTACTGCCGCTCCACCTGGCCGTGGACGATGTCGCTGATGCGCGCCAGCGCCTGGTGCGGCAGCAGGCCGTCGGCCCCGGCCTGCTCACGGGCGAAGGCGATCTGCTTCTTCAGGCCGGCCACGCGGATCTCGAAGAACTCGTCCAGGTTGCTGGAGAAGATCAGCAGGAACTTGAGGCGCTCGAGCAGCGGATAGGATTCGTCGAGGGCCTGCTCCAGCACCCGGATGTTGAACTGCAGCTGCGACAGCTCGCGATGGATGTAGAGGCTGCTGTCATCCACGTTGGCCGCCGGGGCGGCAGGCGCCGCGGGGACCTCCGCCACGGCGACGGGCTGCGCCACCTCGACGTCCAGCGCAACCGCCTCCTGGGCTTCGCCCAGGGTTTCGGCGGTGGCCGCTTGCTGCAGATCGGTTTCGACGAAACCTTGGCTACTCATTGAAGCTCCTTAGGAACGCGATGGCCCCTGGCGAAGTTGTTGGGCGGCGCGCTTGGCGAAATAGGTGAGAATGCCGTTGGCCCCGGCGCGCTTGAAGGCCAAGAGCGATTCGAGGATGACGGCGTCGGCCAGCCAGCCGTTCTGGATCGCGGCCATGTGCATGGCGTACTCGCCGCTCACCTGGTACACGAAGGTCGGCACGCGGAATTCCTCGCGGACCCGACGGACGATGTCCAGGTAGGGCATGCCCGGCTTGACCATCACCGAGTCGGCCCCCTCGGCCAGGTCCCCGGCGATCTCGTGCAGGGCCTCGTCGCTGTTGCCCGGATCCATCTGGTAGGTGGCCTTGTTGCCCTTGCCCAGGTTGGCGGCCGAGCCGACGGCGTCGCGGAAAGGCCCATAGTAGGCGCTGGCGTACTTGGCCGAGTAGGCCATGATCTGCACGTTGTGATAGCCGGCGTCTTCCAGGGCGGTGCGGATGGCACCGATGCGCCCGTCCATCATGTCCGACGGGGCGATCACCTGGGCGCCGGCGGCCGCGTGGGACAGCGCCTGCTTGACCAGCACCTCGACCGAGATGTCGTTGAGCACATAGCCGCGCTCGTCGAGGATGCCGTCCTGGCCATGGGTGGTGAAGGGATCCAGGGCGACGTCGGTGATCACCCCCAGCTCGGGGAAGTGCTCGCGCAGGGCGCGGGTGGCACGCTGGGCGATGCCCTCGGGGTTGTAGGCCTCGGCGCCGTCCAGCGACTTGCGCTCGGTCGGGGTGACCGGGAACAGGGCGACGGCCGGAATCCCCAGCGCCACCAGCTCGGCGGCCTCTTCCAGCAGCAGGTCGATGGACAGCCGCTCGACCCCGGGCATGGAGGGAATGGCTTCGCGGCGGCCTTCGCCGTCCAGCACGAAGACCGGCAGGATGAGGTCATCCACCGTCAGCACATGCTCGCGCATCAGACGACGGGAAAAGTCGTCGCGGCGCTGACGGCGCATGCGAGTGGCGGGGTAGCTACGGCTGATGGGGGTAAAACTCACGATCGACTCCCAGACCCGGACCACGGGTCAGTGTGATGGGTTATAGGCCACAATCATGACCGATTGGTAACAGCAGATGACAATATGGTGTGCCTATAGGTCCTATCCAAGGCAGACGCCGGCCGGGGGCGGCGTGACACAGGGTCGCAGCGAAATCGGGCGCTGACCGTCTGGCATCCGGCGGACGGAAGTCCGTCACACTTTCTTTCCAGACGCCAACCGGGGTAGGCTGCGCCATCTCCGTTCACCTCGTGTAGTGCCGAATGCTCCAGCAATTCCTCCACGATTTCGGCTATTTCGCCCTCTTTCTAGGGACTTTTTTCGAAGGCGAAACCATTCTGGTGCTGGCCGGCTTTCTCGCCTTTCGCGACTACATGAACATCCAGACCGTCATCCTGGTGGCCTTCTGTGGCAGCTACGCCGGCGATCAGCTCTGGTATTTCCTCGGTCGCCGGCATGGCCGCAAGCTGCTGGCGCGCAAGCCCAAGTGGGAAGCCGCCGGGGAAAAGGCGCTGGCGCACATCCGTCGCCATCCGGATCTCTGGGTGCTGAGCTTTCGCTTCGTCTATGGCCTGCGCACGGTGATGCCGGTGGCGATCGGCCTATCGGGCTATCCGCCGGTGCGCTATCTTGTGCTCAATGGCATCGGCGCCATCGTCTGGGCCGCGGTTCTCGGCTACGCCGCCTATCACTTCGGCGCCGTCCTCGAGGGCGTGTTGGGCAACCTCAAGCGTTACGAATTGATGGTGCTGGGTGGCCTGGTGGTGATCGGCCTGCTGCTCTGGCTGTGGCGACGCAGCCGCGCGCCCAAGACCTGAGTCCGACCGCTACGCCCGTCGAGCGGATTAAAGCGTCGGCCGTCCCTGCCGATGTCCTGAGCATCAACCTCTCTTAGCGCCCCTGCGGCAAGCTGGCGATTGAGCATGCTGAATTTCTCCACCTTGCTTCCCCCTGGCTATCAGGTCATGGACGCCAACGGCTACGAAGGCGTGCTCGTGGTGCTCTCCTACCTGATCGCCAGCGCCGCCGGCTATACCGCCCTGGCCATGGCCGACTGGGTGACCAGCAGTCGCTCGCGACGCGGTAGCGAACTGGCCAAGCTGATCGGTGCCATCGCCCTCGGTGGCGGCATCTGGTCCATGCACTTCCTCGCCATGCTGTCGTTCAAGATCGGCATCCATGTGCATTACGCGCCTCTCGACACCCTGGCCTCGCTGCTGATCGCCATCGCCGTGTCCTACACGGTCATGCACCTGATCGGTCGCGAGCGCCTGACCACCCTGCAATACCTGCTCGCCGCCCTGGCGGCGGGACTGGGCATCGCCGCCATGCACTACACCGGCATGCTGGCCATGCATTCGGTGGCCGTGCAGCTCTATGATCCGGCCTTGGTCGTGGTGTCGGTAATGATCGCCAGCCTCGCCTCGCTGGGCGCCCTGCTGCTGGCCTTCCGCCTGCGCGGCAGGACCGGCCTCAGGACCGTCTGGCTGCGCCTGCTGGGCAGCCTGGGCTTGGGTTTCGCCATCGTCTCCATGCATTTCACCGGCATGGCCGCCCTGACCCTGGCGGTCCCCATCGGCTTCCAGCCGGAAGACCTGGCGGAAATGAGCCAGCACCTGGAGCTGGGCATGGGCATCGCCCTGGGCACGCTGTTCATCATCATGGTCGGCCTGCTCGCCGCCTGGGCCGGCGAACGCTTCCATGCCCAGCGTCTGCGCCTGGAGCGGGTCTCCACCACCCTCGACCAGATCACCCTGCACGATCCCCTGACCCACCTGCTCAACGGGGCCAGCTTCATCCAGACCGTCGACCGGGCCATCGGCCAGGCGCGGACCGGCGAGCAGTTCGCCCTGCTGATGCTGGACATCGACCACTTCAAGCGCGTCAACGACAGCCTGGGGCACGCCCTCGGCGACGAACTGCTGATCCAGATGGCGCAGCGCATTCGCGCGGTGCTGGAGAACGACCTGCCCCTGGCCCGCTATGCCGGCGACGAATTCAGCCTGCTACTGCCGCTGGGCACCCGCGGTGACAGCCAGCCCCTGGCCGTGCGCCTGCTCGAGCAACTGCGCCCGCCCTTCGAGCTGGCCGGCCAGCGCCTCGCCATGACCTTCAGCCTGGGCATCGCCCACTATCCCCAGGATGGCGCCAACGCCGGCCAGCTGCTGCGCAGCGCCGGCCTGGCGGTCGGCCACTGCAAGCGCAGCGGTCGCAACCGCAGCCAGAGATTCACCACCGAGCTCCAGCGCGAGGCCGACGACCTGCTCAGCCTGGAGATGGACCTGCGCCACGCCCTGGCCCAGGGTGGGCTGCACGTGGCCTATCAGCCCATCGTCGACATCGAGGGTGACCCCGTGGGCCTGGAAGCCCTGGTCCGCTGGCAGCATCCAGTGCTCGGTCCGCTGAGTCCCGAGCGCTTCGTGCGCGTCGCCGAGGAGACCGGGCTGATCGCCGAGCTGGATGGCTGGGTGCTGCGCCAGGCCTGCGCCGATCTCGCCCAGTTGCACCGCGAGGGGCACTCGCGGCTGAGGGTATCGGTGAACTGTTCGGCCCTGAACCTGAGCGATCGCCTGTTGCCCCAGTCCATCGCCCGGGCGCTGCAGGTCGAGGACCTGCCCGCCTCGGCGCTGATCCTCGAGGTGACCGAGAACGCCCTGATGC
>CAUQPA010000393.1:0-4750 GCA_963519325.1 uncultured Pseudomonas sp.
CCCGGTCCCTGCGGCGCCGCGATACCCGCGACCATCACCGATCCCGCTTGCCGCGAGGCCATCGAGGGCCTTGCGCGGCGCGCCGGCTACCCTCAGGAGGAGGTCATGGCCTACCTGGAGGCCCATCGGGCGCGGTGAGGCCAGCGTCCCAGCGCTTCTGGTTATAAGCAAAGACCCTTTCAATATATGACGGCATAAACTGAGTCGCTATCCTGTGCGGCCGCTAGATGAGCCGACCACGGCAATTGGGGCTGTAATGGATGTAGGGGTAACAGGCTTCGTGATCGCGGGGCTGGTAGTGGGTTTCATCGTCGGCATGACCGGCGTCGGTGGGGGATCGCTGATGACGCCCATCCTGCTCTGGTTCGGGATCAATCCCGCGGCGGCGGTCGGTACCGACCTGCTTTACGCCGCCATCACCAAGGCCGGTGGCGTCTTCGTCCACCAGCGCAATCGCAACATCGACTGGAAGGTGACCGGCTGGCTGGCCGCGGGTAGCGTGCCTGCCGCTGCCCTGACGTTGCTCGCCCTGGCCCTGCTGCCAGGGGATCAACACGCCACCAATGCCCTGATCAAGCATGCCCTGGGAACGGTGCTGCTGCTGACCGCCCTGGCGATCCTGTTCAAGCGGCAGATCTTCGCCTTCGCCAGTCGCCATGCCGGCGACGGCTTCCATCTCAGTCCCGCGCGGCTCAATGCCCTGACGGTGCTGACTGGCGCGGTGCTGGGCTTCATGGTGACCCTGACCTCCATCGGCGCCGGGGCGCTGGGGACGGTGGCCCTGTTCCTGCTCTATCCGTTGCTGGCGACCCGTCGTCTGGTGGGCACCGAGATCGCCCACGCCGTACCCCTGACCCTGGTGGCCGGCCTGGGCCACGCCGGCCTGGGCAATCTCGATTGGCACGTGCTGGGCTACCTGCTGCTGGGGTCGCTGCCGGGCATCTTCCTGGGCAGTCATCTGTCCGGCCGGGTACCGGATAGTGTCCTGCGACCCTGCCTCGCCGTCATGCTGGTGGTGATCGGCGCCAAGCTGGTGATCTGAGCCGGCCGTCCCCGGCAAGGCGCCGTCGATCGGGCGGCGCCTGAGCGTTCACGGATGCCGAACAGTTTCAGGGTACTGGTGGCTAAATTTGTTATCGCAATTGCCGATAACCTGGCCACGAGTCCCCCGCCCCCTGGAGCTGCCCATGTTTCCCTCCGCCGCCGAGCCTGTCGCTGTCGATGAAGCCTCCGCCTATCTCGCCCTGCGCCAGGCGCTGGACCGCTCCCTGGCGGTGATCGAATTCGATCTGCAGGGCAATGTGCTGCAGGCCAACGACAACTTCCTGGAGACCTTTGGCTATGGCCTGGACGAGGTCCGGGGCCGGCATCACCGCCTGTTCTGCCCGCCGGCGATAGCGGAAAGCGAGGACTACCAGGCGTTCTGGCAAGCCTTGGGGCGTGGCGAGTTCCACAGTGGCGTCTATCGGCGGCGGCGCAAGGACGGCAGCCTGGTCTGGATCCGCGCCACCTACAACCCCCTGCTGGACGCCGAGGGCAAGCCGCAGCGCATCATCAAGTTCGCCACCGACATCACCGAGAGTCGCCTGCAGGCGGTGGAGTACGAGGGCAAGATCACCGCCATCCAGCGGGCCCAGGCAGTGATCGAATTCGATCTGCAGGGCAACGTGCTCTGGGCCAACGACAACTTCCTCGCCATGACCGGCTATGCGCTGGACGAGGTGCGCGGGCGTCACCACAGCCTGATGTGCCCGTCCGACTACGCCCGTTCGCCGGAATACGCCCTGCTGTGGAATCGTCTGGGCCAGGGCAAGTTCGATTCCGGGGTCTACAAGCGGATCCGGCGCGATGGCCGGCCGATCTGGATCCAGGCCACCTACAACCCCATCCTCGACAGCGACGGCCAGCCGTACAAGGTGGTGAAATTCGCCACCGACGTGACCGATGCGCAACTCCAGGCAGCGGAATTCCAGGGCAAGATGGCCGCCATCGACCGCGCCCAGGCGGTGATCGAATTCGATCTGCACGGCAACATCCTCGATGCCAACGAGAACTTCCTGTCCGCCCTCGGCTACAGCCTGGAAGAGGTCCGCGGCAAGCATCACCGGATCTTCTGCGAGCCCGACTACGCCCGTTCGCCGGCTTATCGCCTGTTCTGGGAAAAGCTCGGCCGCGGCGACTTCGACACCGGCCTGTACAAGCGGCGCGCCAGCGACGGGCGCCAGGTGTGGATCCAGGCCACCTACAACCCCATCCTCGATGCCGAGGGCCATCCCTACAAGGTGGTCAAGTTCGCCAGCGACGTGACCGAGAGCCAGCTGCGCAACAGCGACTACGAAGGCAAGGTCGCGGCCATCGACAGGTCCCAGGCTATCGTCGAGTTCTCCCTCGATGGTACGGTGCTCACCGCCAACCGCAACTTCCTGCTGGCGCTGGGCTACCAGGCCGACGAGGTGGTGGGCAAGCACCACCGCATCTTCTGTCCCGACGACTATGCCCGCTCGGCCGAGTACCGATTGTTCTGGGATAAGCTCGGCCGCGGCGAATTCGATGCCGGGGTCTACAAGCGGCTCAACAGCCGTGGCGAGGAAATCTGGATCCAGGCCACCTACAACCCGATCTTCGACGCCGACGGCAAGCCGTGCAAGGTGGTGAAGTTCGCCGTGGACATCACCGAAAGCCAGACCCGCAACAGCGACTACGCCGGCAAGGTGGCGGCCGTCGACCGCGGCCAGGCGGTGATCGAGTTCGACCTGACCGGCAAGATCCTCGAGGCCAACCGCAACTTCCTGGCCACCCTTGGCTATCGGTTGGAGGAAATTCGCGGCCAGCATCACCGGATCTTCTGCGAGGCCGAGCAGGTGTCCTCGGCGGAATACCGCGAATTCTGGGCGCGCCTGGCCCAGGGCGAGGTATTCGGCGGGCGCTTCATGCGGCTGAGCAAGTTCGGCCAGCGCATCTGGATCCAGGCCACCTACAACCCCATCTTCGATGCCGAGGGGCAGGTGCACAAGGTGGTCAAGTTCGCCACCGACATCACCCGGCAGGTGGAAACGGAGCAGCACGTCCGGCAGAAGATCGAGCAGATGAATCTTTCGCTGCACGCCCTGACCCGTTCCATCAATCAGATCGCCGAGACCACCGACGACGCCAACCGCATGGCCCGGCGGACCCTGGAGGAGGCCGAGCGCGGCTCCCTCACGCTGAATCGCTCGCTGGAGGCCATCGAAACCATAGGCACCACCGCTGGCGGCATCCAGGACATCGTCCAGGTGATCAGCGACATCGCCAACCAGACCAACATGCTGGCCTTCAACGCTGCCATCGAGGCCGCCCGCGCCGGCGAGCACGGCCTGGGCTTCTCGGTGGTGGCCGACGAGGTACGCAAGCTGGCCGAGAAGTCGTCCCAGGCGACCAAGGAGATCAACAAGCTGATCCTGGAGTCGGTGAAGAGCATCGCCCAGGGCAGCGAGATCTCGCGCAGCGTCGGGGAAGCCTTCGGCATGATCGCCGAAGGGGTCGGCAAGACCCAGAAATCCATCGAGGCCATCAACGGCTCGACCGCCGCGCAGCTCGACGACGCGGCGCGCGTCAACCAGCTCATTCAGGAACTGGACGCGGCGACCACCCTGGCCCCGGTCACTGGGGGGACGCGAGCGTGACCCTGAACCAGGGAGTCGTGCGCATCGGCGAACTGGAAGTCGCCATCGCCGCCCTGGCTTTGGAGCGCGTAGTGGCCTGGCCGGAGCGCCTGGCACGGCATCCGAGCGCGGCCCCCTGGCTGCTCGGCCTCTTCGAATTGGGCGGCCGGCCGCTGCCCCTGATCGACGGACATCGGCTGCTGGGAGTACCTGCGGTCGACACCGAGCGCCGGGTCGCGGTGATTCGCCATGGCGGCGGGCGCTTCGGCCTGAGCATCGATGGGGTGGTGGACATCATCAGCCCTGAGCGCGACGCCATCGTCCAGCTCCAGGGCGCCCCCGGACGGCTGCTGGAACGCATCCATCTGCAGCCGGAAAAGGGCCGGCTGGTGCATTTCCTCGACCTGGAGGCGCTGGCCGCGCTGCCGGGCTTCGAACTCAGCGCCGAGACCGCGCCGACCCAGGGCGAGGTCGCCACGCCGGGTCGGGAACGGGAACGCCTCTATCTGGTGTTCGAGTGCGACGGCCGCCGCCTGTGCCTGGATGCCGCGGTGGTCCAGGAGCTGGTGGATCGACCCCAGCTCGTACCGAGCGACTTCGCCAGCGACAGCTGTCGCTTCCATGTCACGCTGCGCGGCCAGACGTTGCCGGTGCTGGAGCTGTCTGAGCTGTTGGGGCTCGCCGCGCCGGCAGCCAGCGGCCGTCAGCATCTGCTGGTCCTGGCGGCCGGGGCGCAGGGCGAGTATCGAGTGGCCTTCGGCTTCGAGCGCCTGCTCGGCATGTGGCGACGCGATCCCGCGCACTGCGCTCCGCTGCTGGGGTTCGGCCTGGCGCAGCCGGAGCTGCTGCGCGGAGTGTTCAGTGAACCGGATGGCGACGCAGCGGTGGTCCTCGACCACGAGGCGCTGGGGCGCCAGGAGGCGGCGGTGGCCTATGCGCGCATCTACCGCACCAATCGGAATCTGCTGGCCGAGCAGCGTCAGCAGGGGCGCCGCCAACCCTGCCTGAGCTTTCTGGCCGGACCGCTGTTCGCCGTACCGCTGGAACAGGTCGCCGAGGTGCTGCCCTTGCCGGCGCGCTACCTGCGCCTGGGGCAACCGGATCCGCGG
>CAUQPA010000394.1:0-4748 GCA_963519325.1 uncultured Pseudomonas sp.
TTCGCTGGTCGACCCCGAGGTGATCGGAGAAGAGGCGGGCGAGGACACCGTGGTGCCCATGCAGCCCCAGCGCAACGACCAGAAGATCGGCCGCAACGAGCCGTGCCCCTGCGGTTCCGGCAAGAAGTACAAGCAGTGTCACGGCAAGCTCGACTAACAGTTCAGGACTGCCAGCCGTCGCCGTGGGCGCCGGCGGTAGTCCGCAGCAGGCGGCAGCCCGTCGGCAGCGTCGACGCCAGGTTGTAAACTCCGCCCGCTAGGCTGTCTGCTTCAGATTCTTCGCGTTGCCTCAGGAGCGCGGGAATCTCGGTTTTCACGCCGCGACCGGTCCTTCCGCTCGCGGCGTTTCCTTTTCTTTCACTGGAGTTTTCCCATGGCTGTCGGTCTCGGTCCGCTCTCCACGCTGCACCCGGTTCCCGGTTTCGAACTCGGTATCGCCTCTGCCGGCATCAAGCGCCCCGGGCGCAAGGACGTGGTGGTCATGCGCTGCGCCGAAGGCTCCAGCGTGGCCGGGGTCTTTACCCTCAATGCCTTCTGCGCGGCGCCGGTGATCATCGCCCGCCAGCGTTTCGCCGGCCCGGTGCGCTACCTGCTGACCAATACCGGTAACGCCAACGCCGGTACCGGCCAGCCCGGCCTGGCCGCCGCCGAGCGCACCACCAAGACCCTTGCCACCCTGGCCAGCGTCGGCGAGGAGGCGGTGCTGCCGTTCTCCACTGGCGTGATCGGCGAGCCGCTGCCGGTGGAGAAGATCGAGGCTGCGCTGCCGGCTGCCCTGGCCGACCTGGCCGAGGACAACTGGGCCGCTGCCGCCAGCGGCATCATGACCACCGATACCCTGCCCAAGGGCGCCAGCCGCCAGTTCCAGGTGGACGGGGTGACCGTCACCGTGACCGGTATCAGCAAGGGCGCCGGCATGATCAAGCCGAACATGGCCACCATGCTCGGTTACGTCGCCACCGACGCCAAGGTCTCCCGCGAGTTGCTGCAGGATCTGCTGGCCGACGCCGCCAACCGTTCCTTCAATCGCATCACCATCGACGGCGACACCTCCACCAACGACTGCTGCATGCTGGTGGCCACTGGCCAGGCGGCCATGGCCGAGATCACCCAGGCCAGCGGCGAAGCCTTCGCGCAGCTGCGCGAGGCGGTGTTCGCGGTGTTCGCCGAGCTGGCCCAGGCCATCGTGCGTGACGGCGAGGGTGCCACCAAGTTCGTGACCGTGCAGGTCAACGGCGGCGGCAATGCCCAGGAGTGCCTGGACGTCGGCTACGCCGTGGCCCATTCGCCGCTGATCAAGACCGCGCTGTTCGCCTCCGATCCCAACTGGGGGCGTATCCTCGCCGCCGTCGGCCGCGCCGGGGTGCCCAACCTGGACGTCAGCCTGATCGACGTCTTCCTCGGCGGGGTACAGATCTGCCAGCAGGGCGGTCGTGCGGCGAGCTACACCGAAGAGCAGGGCGCGCGGGTCATGGCCCAGGCGGAGATCGAGATCCGCATCGAGCTGGGTCGCGGCAGCCACCAGGAGACCATCTGGACCACCGACCTGTCCCACGACTATGTGAAGATCAACGCCGAGTACCGTACCTGACCGGCCGTCCCTGACCGGCGCTGTGGCGTGCGGCCAGCCCGCACGCCTGCTGCGGCCCTGAGGGCTGCACCCTTTCGAGGAATCCCGCATGTCCCAGCTGCAACTCGTGATCGGCAACAAGAACTTCTCCTCCTGGTCGTTGCGGGCCTGGCTGGCCATGGAGCTGAGCGGGGCTGCCTATGAAGAGGTGTCGATCCCGCTCTACACCCCCAACAGCCGCGCCCTGCTCAAGGCCCACTCGCCCACCGGCAAGGTGCCGGTGCTGAAGCTGGCCGAGGGCACCATCTGGGATTCCCTGGCCATCGTCGAATACCTCGCCGAAGCCTATCCCGACGCCGGCCTGTGGCCTGCCGATACCCTGGCCCATGCCCATGCCCGGGCGCTGTGCGCCGAGATGCACAGCGGCTTCCTCGCCCTGCGCCGCGAGCTGCCCATGGATCTGCGTCGCCGCCAGCGGCTGAAGTCGACCACCGCCGAGGCCGTGGAAGATATCCAGCGCATCCAACGGCTGTGGCGCGAATGCCGCGAGCGCTACGGTGAGCAGGGCGCCTATCTGTTCGGCACCCCGACCATCGCCGATGCCTTCTATGCGCCGGTGGCGAGTCGTTTCCGCAGCTATGGCGTGGAGCTGTCGGCCGAGGCGGCCGCCTATGTCGAGACCATCTACGCCTGGCCGGCCTTCCAGCGCTGGCTGGCGGAGGCTGAAACCGAGGAGCAGAGCGCATGAGTCGTTTGCACGTCGTCGCCGCAGTGATCCGCGATCCTGCTGGGCAGATCCTCATCGCCCAGCGTCCCGCCCACAAACACCAGGGCGGCCTCTGGGAGTTTCCCGGTGGCAAGGTCGAGCCCGGCGAGGCACCGGCCACGGCGCTGGCCCGCGAACTGGCCGAGGAGCTGGGCATCCAGGTGACGGCGGCGCGGCCGCTGCTGCAGGTGCGCCACGACTATCCCGACCAGGCGGTGCTGCTGGACGTCTGGCAGGTGGAGGCCTTCAGCGGTGACGCCCATGGCGCCGAAGGCCAGCCGCTGGCCTGGGTCGCTCCGCGCGACCTGGTCGACTACGACTTCCCGGCGGCCAACCGGCCCATCGTCCAGGCCGCGCGCCTGCCGGAGCGCTACCTCATCACCCCCGGCGAGCTGACCACCGCGGAATTGCTCAACGGCCTGCACCGGGCGCTGGATAAGGGCATCCGCCTGGTCCAGCTGCGCACGCCGGACAACTTCGATCCCCAGTACCGCGACCTGGCCGGCGACGTCCAGGGCCTCTGCACCGGTCGCGCCCAGCTGATGCTCAAGGGGCCGCTGGAATGGCTGGGTGATTTTCCGGCCGCCGGTTGGCACCTGACCGCCGCCCAGCTGCGTCGTTATGCGCCCAATGGCCGGCCCTTCCCGGAGCATCGCCTGCTGGCGGCTTCCTGCCATGACGCCGAGGAACTGGCCCTGGCCCAGCGGATGGGGGTGGATTTCGTCACCCTGTCGCCGGTGATGCCCACTGCTAGCCATCCCGGCGCCCCAACCCTGGGCTGGGTCAAGGCCCAGCAGCTACTGGCCGACTGCAACCTGCCGGCTTACCTGCTGGGCGGCCTGGGCGACGAGGACCTGGGTGGCGCCTGGCAGGCCGGCGCCCAGGGCGTGGCGGCGATCCGGGCGTTCTGGCCAGGCCCCGCGTAGGTTGGGTTGAGCGCAGCGAAGCCCAACAGGGATGCATCGTGCCCGAGACTGTTGGGCTTCGACGATGGAGCCGTCTCAACCCAACCTACGATTTCGGCCGTAGGTTGGCTTGAGCGCAGCGAAGCCCAACAGGGATGCACCGTGCCCGAGCCCGTTGGGCTTCGCCGATGGCGCCGTCTCAACCCAACCTACGATTTTGGCCGTAGGTTGGGTTGAGCGCAGCGAAGCCCAACAGGGAAGCATCGTGCCCGTGATTGTTGGGCTTGGACGATGGAGCTGTTTCAACCCAACCTACGATTTCGGCCGTAGGTTGGGTCGAGCGTAGCGAAGTCCAAAAAAAGCCCGCCGATCGGCGGGCTTTTTCATCGGCGGGAAAATTACAGCCGCGGATAGTCGATGTAGCCCACCGGGCCCTTGCTGTAGAAGGTGTCCGGGTGCGGCTCGTTCAGCGCGGCGTCCTGTTCCAGGCGTTGCGGCAGGTCCGGGTTGGCGATGAAGGGTACGCCGAAGGCCACAGCATCGGCCTTGCCTTCCTCCAGCCAGGCATTAGCCTTGGCCTTGTCGAACTTCTCGTTGGCGATGTAGACGCCGCCGAAGGCCGCCTTGAGGTCCGGACCGAGGCTGTCGCTACCGGCCGCTTCGCGGATGCAGATGAAGGCCACCTGGCGCTGACCCAGTTCGCGGGCGACATGGCCGAAGGTGGCGGCGGGGTCGCTGTCGCCCATGGTGTGCATGTCGCCACGGGTGGACAGGTGCACGCCGACGCGATCGGCGCCCCAGACGTCGATGCAGGCATCGGTCACTTCCAGCAGCAGCCGGGCACGGTTCTCGATGGAGCCGCCGTAGCCGTCGGTGCGCTGGTTGGTGTCGCTCTGCAGGAACTGGTCGAGCAGGTAGCCGTTGGCGCCATGTACTTCGACGCCATCGAAGCCGGCGCGCTTGGCGTTCTCGGCGCCACGGCGGTAGGCGGCGACGATCCCCGGGATCTCGTCGGTTTCCAGCGCCCGTGGGGTGACGTAGTCACGCTTGGGCCGCAGCAGGCTGACATGGCCCTGGGCGGCGATGGCGCTGGGCGCCACCGGCAGCTCGCCGTCGAGGTAGCGGGGATCGGAGATGCGGCCCACGTGCCAGAGCTGCAGCACGATGCGGCCACCGGCCTTGTGCACCGCGGTGGTCACGCGCTGCCAGCCAGCCACTTGGGCATCGGACCAGATGCCGGGGGTGTCGGGATAACCCACGCCCATTGGATCCACCGAGGTGGCCTCGGTGATGATCAGGCCGGCGGACGCGCGCTGTACGTAGTACTCGACCATCAGGTCGCCGGGAACGCGGCCCGGTTCGGCACGACAGCGGGTGAGGGGCGCCATGATGACGCGGTTGGGCAGTTCCAGGGCGCCGATCTTGATCGGCTCGAACAGCTGAGTCATGGCTAGCTCTCTTGGTTAGCTGGCGGTCGCCAGGCCGCTCTTGCGGGCCTGGCTGGCGG
>CAUQPA010000395.1:0-4748 GCA_963519325.1 uncultured Pseudomonas sp.
AACTACGGCCAGCCGGCGCCGGGCTATGGGCAACCCGCACCGGGTTATGGCGCGCCCCAGGCCGCTGCGCCCTCGCGCATGGGCGGCTTCATGGGAGGGGCCTTGCAGACCGCGGCCGGGGTCGCCGGTGGCGTGCTGGCCGCCCAGGCGATTTCGGGGTTGTTCCATCACTCGCAACCCGAAGAGATCGTCAACGTCATCAACGAAACCCCGGCGGCCGACCAGGGGCTGGCCGATAGCGGCAACCAGGACGGCTGGACCGATAACGCCAGCTATGACAATGGTGGCGGTTTCCAGGATGCCGGTGGCTACCAGGACAACGGTGGCTTCCAGGATGCGGCCGACTATGGCGACAGCGGTGGTGGCGGCTTCTTCGACGACAGCGGCGACGACGACTCCTTCATCTGAGCTGTCCCGCGTTGACAGCCCTGGTGCCGTGAGGCCCAGGGCTTTTTCTTGCGCGGGTTCAGCCGGGAGCGAGCGGCAGGGGGCGCTCGAAGGGAGTCGAGAGCACGATCACGGTACGGCTCATGCCGAAGGTGGTCAGGGTGTCGATGAGGGTTTCCAGTTCGGTCATGTCACGCACCGCCGCGCGCAGCATGAGGCAGTCTTCACCGGTCACCCGGTGGCAGGCGAGCAGCTGGGGCAGGGCTTCCAGCTTCTTCAGCAGCGGGCCCTGGGCGGTACTGTGCAGGCGCAGGGAGATCAGGCATTCGGTGCCATAGCCCAGAGCGCGGCGGTCGATGCGGGCCCCATAGCCAGTGATGATCCCGGCGTCCTCGAGTTTGGCGATGCGCTCGGCGATGGCCGGCGCGGACAGGCCCAGGCGCCGCCCCAACTCGGCGTAGCTGGCCCGGCCCTCTACCAGCAGCAGGTCGATGAGGCGTCGATCCAGGTGATCCAAGAGCTGCTCCCCGCGCCTTCGAATCGAAGGCAAATATCCTGAAATACCGCCGAATCCAAGGTTGATCGGCTCCGTTCTGCCGCGACTCTATCTTAGTCGGCCGCCTGTCCGCTTCTACAATGTCAGCCTGACACCCTTGGAAGCCCTCTCGCGCATGGATACCTCAGTTTCGCCCTGCACCGCGCCGCGCCTGCCCAATTGGCTGCCCCTGGTAGCCGCCTTCTTCGCCCTCTATGTAGTCTGGGGCTCCACCTACCTAGTGATCCGCATCGGGGTGGGCCATTGGCCGCCGCTGCTAATGGCGGGTTTGAGATTCCTCATCGCCGGAACCCTGCTGCTGGGCTGGCTGCGCTGGCGCGGCGTGCCCTGGCCGACGCTGCGCGAGACCCTGGCCGCCGGGGTGATCGGCATCCTGCTGCTGGGCGTCGGCAATGGCGGAGTGACCCTGGCCGAGCACTGGGGCGTGACCTCGGGAATCGCCGCCCTGTCGATCGCCACGGTACCGCTGTTCACGCTCCTGTTCGGCCTTCTCTGGGGGCAGCGCAATTCCCTCCTGGAGTGGGCGGGTATCGCCATGGGACTGGTCGGGATCGCCTTGCTCAACCTGGGCAGCACCCTGAGCGCGACGCCGCTGGGCGCGGCAGTGATCCTGCTGGCCGCCGCGGCCTGGGCTTTCGGCTCGATCTGGAGTCGCTACCTGCCACTGCCGCAAGGCGCCATGGCCAGTGCGGTCGAGATGCTGGTGGCCGGCGCGGTCCTGCTCGGCGCCAGCTATTGGAGTGGCGAACGGTTGCAACACTGGCCCGGCCTGGGCGGCTGGCTGGCGCTGGGCTACCTGGTGGTATTCGGTTCCCTGATCGCCTTCAGCGCCTATCTCTATCTGCTGGGGCGGGTACGGCCGGCCGCGGCCACCAGCTACGCCTACGTCAATCCGGTGGTGGCGGTGCTGCTCGGCACCCTGTTCGTCGGCGAGCGCATCGGCCCGGCGGAAATGCTGGCGATGCTGGTCATCGTCGGTGCCGTGGTGCTGATCGGGCTGCCGCAGTGGCGACGGCGTTGAGCGCCTAGTCAACGTCTGCTGCGCGTCGGCGCGAACCGCGCTGGAAAGGGCCTGAACGGCCAGCCCCACCTGGGGCGGCCCCGTCGGCAAGCTCAGTTACCACTCGTAAAACCGTACGCGAGCCCGGTCGTGCCCGAGTCCGATCCGCTTCCTCAGCTATTCTCGCGGGGCCGCCTAGGCCCTGTCTGGCGCTCGCTCGCGAGACGTTGAACCGGCCCTGAGGTCAGGCTAGGCTGGCGCGTCATCCTTGCGGAGTCCGCCATGAGTCCAGAAGCCACCCCCGCCTTCGCCGAAGCGCCACTGGAGGCCGCCGAGCTTCGCGTCCTCGGCAGCCTGATCGAAAAGCAGCTGACTACCCCGGAAACCTATCCGCTGACCCTCAATGCCCTGGTGCTGGCCTGCAACCAGAAAACCAGTCGCGAACCGGTGCTGAATCTCACCCCGGGCGAGGTGGGGCAGGGGCTGCGGCGGCTGGAGGAGCGCGGCCTGGCCCGCCTGGTCATGGGCAGCCGGGCGGATCGCTGGGAACAGCGCCTGGACAAGGCGCTGGAGTTGCCGCCACCGCAGTGGGTGCTCTGCGCGCTGCTGTTTCTGCGCGGTCCCCAGACCCTGGGCGAACTGCTCAGCCGCAGCAGTCGCCTGCACGCCTTCGACGACACCGAGCAGGTTCGCCATCACCTGGAGCGGTTGATCGCGCGCGGCCTGGCCATCGGCCTCGGTCGGCAGCCTGGCCAGCGCGAGGAGCGCTATCTGCATCTGTTCGGCAGCGCCGCCGAGCGAGAGGCCCAGGTCGCCCAGCTGGGCAGCACGGCGGACGGCGGCGGATCCGTCAGCGGTCGCGAAGGCCGCCTGGAAGCGCTGGAGGCCCGGATCGTGGCGCTCGAAGAGCGCCTGGCGCGCCTGGAAGAGGCCGCTCAGCGCGGATAGAGCGGCGGCAGGGTGTCGTGCACCGCCGCTGGCGTCAGCGGCGGCAGAGCATTGATCGCCTGCCACAGGGTCTCGCCCTGCCAGCGCTGACCCGCCTCGCTGTACAGCGCGCCGTTGAGATCGTCGAGGGCGGCGGCCAGCGGTTCGAAGCGGGCGCCCATGGCCGCCAGGGTCTCCGGTTGCTGGCGGGCCCAGGCATCCAGGGCGTGGCGGGTGACATGGGGATCGTTGCTCTGGCAGGCGCGGCGCAACTCTTCGCGCTGCAGGCGGCTGTCGATGTCGGGCACGCTCGGCAGCACCGCCGGCTGGCGTCGGGCCCGCCACCAGAGGCCGAAGCCGAGCAGGGTGGTCAGCGCCAGGATCGCGGTCGCCAGTTGCCAGCGCCACAGACCTCGGTCACTGCCGGCCCTCTTCGTGGCCGGCGTCACGAGGGGCTGCAGCGTCGGATCCTCGGCGACCACCAGGGTCTGGGCGGGGAGGGTCGCCCGTTCCAGGGTATCGGTCTCGGTGTTCCACCAGACCACTTCAACCGGTGGCAGCTGCTTGTCGCCGGTGGTGGCGGGAATCAGGGCGATGCGTTCTTCGCGTTGCCCCACCAGCCCCCGCGCCTGGGTCTGCATCGATAGTCGGGGCTGCTCGGCGTAGCGCTTCACGCCCTCGACGTCGGGCAGTACCAGCGGCGGCAGCTGGCCAGGCGCCAGGCCTTCGGCCCGCACCTGCAGGGTCCGGGTCAGGGCGCTGCCTTCGCGGGCGTCTTCCGGGGCGGGATTCCACTGTTGCGTCAGGCTCAGGCTGCGTGCCGGTAGCCAGGGCGTCTGTGGCGGATAGCTGGCAGGCTGCGGCTGCACCTCCAGGGTCAGGGCCGGCGTATGCAGCTGGATCGGCTGGCCGGCGCGCGAGCTATCCTCGATGCCGCCCGCGAGGGTGGCGCTGAAGGTCTGGGGCGGCAGTACCAGGGTGCCGCTTTGCAGCGGATGAATGGCGTAGCGCCATTCGATCACCCCGTGACGCACGCCTTCGACGTCGCGCTCATACACCTGGGGCGTACCCAGCAGGTCCACGCGCGCCTCCTTGGGGGCGGGCGGGGTGAGCACGTGATCGTCGTAGAGCGCCACGGCATGGTAGAGGCGGATGGTGAGGATGGTTTCCGCCTGCACATAGAGCCGGGGGCGATCCACCGAAGCTTCCAGATAGACCGGCTCGCGGGTCTGGCGCTTGGCGGCGGTCGCCGCCACGGTGACGGTCAAGGGTTCACTGCGCGCGCCGTCGAGGGTCAGGGCGGGAATGGTCAGGGCGCCGCTGGCCTTGGGTTGCAGGGTGACGTTCCAGCGGGTGGTCACCCGTTCGCCGGGCGGCAGGCTGTTCTGCCGCACCCCGAGCACCTTGAAGTCCTGCGTCAGCGGATCCAGGTCGGGCTTGCCGAACTGGGCGGGGTCGGTGGTCTCGAGAATGAGTTCGAGGGTCTCGTTCTCGCTGACCTGGCTACGCTCCACCCGGGCACTGAGATCGGCCGCCTGGGCAAGCGGCGCCAGCAGCGCGAGGGGCAGGAGCAACGGATAGGACTTCATTGCAGCGCGTTCTCCTCGCGTTGTTGCTGCTGGTACCAGAATTTGCGGCGCAGCAGCTCCGCCGGATTGTCCGGGATCTCCCGCAGCCACTGTTCGGCGGCCTGGCGTTGTTCCTCGGCCAGCGGGTCGTCGGCGAACGAGGGGCTGACGAGCCAGTCCGCGCCGGCCTGGGCCTGCCGCTGCGGGCTGGCCGTGGCGGTCGTCTCCGGGGTGGCGGTGCTGGTGCTGGCCGGTTCGTCCGCCTGGGCGCTGGCCTGGCTGGCGGCCTGGGCCTTGCGCTGGCGAGCAG
>CAUQPA010000396.1:0-4737 GCA_963519325.1 uncultured Pseudomonas sp.
GACAGGGGCAGCCGTTCCAGACGCCCGCCGCGCTAGGACCGGCGTCCCGGCAATTCGATCCGCATGACCGTGCCGCCACCCTCGCGCCCCAGGGCGACGATACGCCCCTGATGCGCCGCGCAGATGGCGCGGGCGATGGAAAGACCCAGTCCGCTTCCACCCAAGTGCCGCGCGCGGGAGCTGTCGGCACGCCAGAAGCGATGGAAGACCCGTTCGCGATCGGCCTCCGGAATGCCCGGACCGCGGTCGCGAAATTCCAGTACCACCCCTTCGGCCAGCGACGCCTGGACTATGTCCAGTTCGCCGCCCGCTGCGCCGTAGCGCAAGAAGTTTTCCAGCAGGATAGTGAGCAACTGGCCGAGCCGATCGCGGTCGGCGAACAGCGCCTGCCGTGGATCCAGGTCCAGTCGTACCTGGATGGCCTCGGCCTGCAACTGGAGGGCGAACCAGGCCAGCCGTTCCTCCACCAGCGCCGCCAGCACGAAGGGCCGCTGGTCCAGGGCCAGTTGCCCAGCTTCGGCCAGCGACAGGGTGTGCAGATCGCCCACCAGGGTATTGAGCAGATCGAGCTGGCGCTTGACCATCTGCAACTGCCGGGCGTCGGCGGGAAAGACCTCGTCGAGAATGCCCTGCACCCGCACCGAAGCGGCGTTCAGCGGGGTGCGCAATTCGTGGGCGAGGATGGCGCTGGAATCGCGCACGTCGCGTTCGTATTGCTGCAGTCGCGCGGTCAGGCTGTTGAAGTCCAGGGCCAGCCGGCGCAGCTCGGCAGGCGCTGTCTCGCTCATCTCGAGCCGGGTGTCCAGCTTGCCCGAGGCGACCTGGCGCGCCGCCGCGGCGATGGCGGAGAACTCGCTCGACAGCGGTCGCGACAGGCGGAAACCCGCGAGCAGGATCAGGGGCACGGCGGCCAGCACCAGGCCTGCCAGCACCCACCAGTCGCGGCTGGCGATGCCGGGCAGGAAGTAGCGCACCGGGTAGTAATGGCTGAACAGCTGCCATAACCGCGCCTCGTTCTGCTGCGGATCGGCGCGTAGCTGGAGAATTTCCGCGCGCGCGAGCTCAGGCACCTGGCGCAACACCCACCAGTCGCCGAACAGGAACCAGAGGTACATGCCGGCGGCGATCAGCAGCACCGCGCCCAGCGCCAGCAGACTCATCCGCCAGCCGACCCAGCGCCCCAAGGGCGCCTGCCCTTTCATGCGAAGCGATAACCGACAGCGCGCACCGTCACCGGCACCCCGGGAATGCCCGCGGCTTCCAACTTGCGACTGAGATTGTGCAGGTGGGTGTCCACCACCCGCGCCAGGGCCTCGCTCTCCGGGAGGCAACGCTCCAGCAGCTCCTCGCGGGTAAAGGCCTTGTGCGGGGTGCGCATCAAGGTCGCGAGCAGGCCGAACTCGGTGGGCGTCAACTCCAGTGCGCAGGATTGCCCGCCCTGGTCGACCAGGGCACTGAAGCTTTCCAGATCCACCGCGAGGGCGCCGTGCCGCAACCAACGCTCGTCCCGTGGGGCCTGGTGGCAGCGGCGCAGCACGGCATGGACGCGTGCCACCACCTCCTTGGGGTTGTAGGGTTTCACCACGTAGTCGTCGGCGCCATAGCGCAGCGCACCGAGCTTTTCCGGCTCGTCGCCGATGGCGGTCACCATGATCACCGGCGTATCCCCCGCCCGCCGGATCTGGGCCAGCACCTCGGTGCCGCCGAGGCGTGGCAGCATCAGATCCAGCAGGACCAGGTCGGGCTGCCGACGCTGGAAGAGCTCCAGCCCCTGGCGACCATCCTCGGCGAGCACCACCGCGAAGCCGTCGCGTAGCAGATAGGCCTCCAGCACGCTGGCGCTGTCGGGGTCATCCTCGACGATGAGTATGAGTTTGTCGCTCACGTCCGCTCTCTTGATCGAATCTCGACAATTCGCCGAAGGAATCTTGATCCGGCGTTCCTAGGCTGGTGACCAGAGCCTGAAGCCCGGTCCTACCGCCATGCCTGCTACCTTCGCCGCCGCCAGCCGTTCGCTCCTGCTCACCAGCCTGCTGAGCCTGGCGAGCTGCTCGCTGATTCCCGCTTATCAGCGCCCGGCGCTGCCGATCCCGGCCGAGCAGGGCGAGCTGCAGCGAGAGATCCTCCCGCCCGCCGCGGCCAGCGACCTCAGCACCGACGAACGCCAGTTGCTGGCTGCGGTAAGCGACGAAGACCTGTTGCCCGCGGTTGTGTCCCAGGCGCTGGCAGGCAACCGAGACTACCGGATAATCCAACTCAGGGTCGAGCAGGCCCGCGCTCAACTGGCGGGCCGCCAGGCCGAACGTTGGCCCACCCTGGGCCTCAGCGTCCAGCGCCCACGCCAGCGCTTCGCCGATCCGGCGCTGGACGAGCGCTACCAGCAGGACCTGGCGACCGCGACCCTGGGGGTCGATGCCTTCGAACTGGATTTCTTTGGCCGCCAGGCCAGCCTCGGCGAGGAAGCCCGGCACCAGTTGCTGGCCAGCCGCTATGGCCAGCAGGCCGCACGGGGCGCCCTGGTGGCCGAGGTGGCCCGGCTCTTCCTGCTGGCGCGAGAAGCCGACGCTCAGGTCGCCAGCGCCCAGGCGATGGAGACGCTCAGCGAGCAGCTGGTGCAGCGGACCCGCGCCCGCATCGCCGCCGGCGACCTCCCTGCCGCAGCCCTGGAGCCGCTGACCCAGACCGCCCTCGACGCCCGTCAACTCACGCGCCAGCGCCTCAGCCAGCGCGCCGACGCCTATCAGGCGCTGGCCTGGGTGACCGGCTATCGCCTGGCCCCCGCGCCAGGAACCGCCCGCCCCCTCGCCAGCACACCGCCGGCGTCCCCCGGCGAGCTAGCTAACTTGCCGTCCACCCGGCTGCTGGAGCGCCTCGATGTTCGCGCTGCGGAAGAGCGGCTGCAGGCCGCCAATGCCAGCATAGGCGCGGCCCGCGCCGCCTTCTTTCCCAGCATCCGCCTGAGTACCGCGGTGGGCCTGGCCAGTCCGCAGCTGCAGGACGTGCTCAGCGTCGGCCACGGCCTGCGCCTGCTCACGCCGTCCCTGTCGTTGCCACTGCTCGACGGGGGTCGCAACCGGGCCAACCTGGACGCCGCCACCAGCGCGCGCGACCTGGCGCTGGCCACCTACGAGCGCACCTTGCAGGACGCCTTTCGCCAACTGGCGGACGGCCTCGAAGAGCGACGCCTGCTGCTCACCCAGTGGCAGACCCTGGAGGCCCGGATCCAGCTGAATCACCAGCGGGACCAACGCCTGGCGCACCAGTGGGAAGCCGGCGCCGGCGATCCCACCGCCCGCCTGCAGGCGGGGCTCGAAGCGCTGCGTACCAGCGAAGCGCTGCGCCAGACCGACCAGGCGCTGCGCTTCAATCGCCTACGCCTGTACCGCGCCCTGCACGGGCTGGACAACCCTTCCGCTACCTGAGGACCTGCCATGAACCCCCGGCTCCTGTTCCCACTGCTGCTCTGCCTGCCCCCTCTGGCCGCCCAGGCCGCCGATACCTCTCCCTGGGGCGATCACACCGACGTCAGCCTCGGCCTGGTGGCCGGTGCTGTCAGTCGTTACATGGGCTCGGCGGACTACCGCCCGCAGCTGCTACCGCTGGTGGTCGTGCAGCGCGGCCTGTTCTTCGCCGACACCACCCGCGGCCTAGGCCTGCAATGGCAGTCGGCCCGGGGCCTGACCCTGAGCGGCGCCCTCAACTACGACTTCGGGCGGGACGACCGCGACAACGCCTCGCGTCCGGGCGCCGATCGCCTCAGCGGCATGGGCGAGGTCGAAGGCGCCACGGTGTTCGATCTCACCCTGAGTCAGGCCCTGGCCCCCTGGCTCAGCCTCAATGCCGAGGGCGAATGGCGCCTCGCCGGCGCCCAGCGTGGCACCAGATACCGCCTGGGCCTGGAAGCCATAGGTCTGCACACCGAGCGCGACACCCTCGCCCTGGACCTGGACGCCCATGCGGGTGACAGCCGCTTCAACCAGACCTACTTCGGCGTCACCGACGCCCAGAGTATCGCCAGCGGGTTCGCGCCGGCCCGTATCGATCGAGGCCTCTATGCCTATTCCGCGGCCCTGAACTGGTTGCACACCTTCGATCCGCACTGGAGCTCGGTCGCCACCCTGACCACCACCCACTACACCGACCAGGTGCGTGACAGCCCCTTGCTCCAGCGGGCCACCGCCACCACTGCCCAGCTCGCCCTGACCTACAGTTTCTGATCCTGGAGCTCGTCATGCCCGGCCCGCGTTTGTCCTCAGCCTTCTCGCTGCTCCTGCTGCTCCCCTTGCTGGGCGGCTGCTCGCCCGATTCCCTTCCGGAAGCGGAGCCCGTACGGACCGTGAAACTCGCCGCAGTTGGCAGACTGAAGCCCCAGTCACCGCTGCTGCCCGGTCTCATCCGCCAGCCGCGCACCACGGCGCTGAGCTTCGAGAACGGCGGTCGGGTCGTGCAGGTGGCTGTCGAGGTAGGCGCCCGGGTCAAGGCCGGACAGGTGCTCGCCGAGCAGGACGCCGAGCCCGCCCGGCTGCGCCTGGAGCAGGCCAGCGCCCACCTGCAGGCCGCTCGGGTGGAGCTAGACCAGCGCCGGGTTGGCCAGCGCCGGGCTCACCAGCTGTTCGCCGATGGCAACCTCGCCAGAGCCGAACTGGAAGCCGCCGACGCCGCGCAGGGCACCGCGCTGGCGCAACAGCGCGGTGCCGAAGCCGAACTGGCGTTGGCCCGGCGCGCCCTGGAGCGGAC